>JANXRU010000119.1 GCA_025356715.1 Bacteroidota bacterium | reverse complement strand
CTTTATACTTTTCATTATCATAACCAACCATGGCGATATTTTTTTGTATTTGATCCAGATTAATTTTGGTGCTATCATAATTTAACACCATCTGCTTTGTTTCAGTATTCCAATCAGCTTTAGAAACACCATCCACTTTAAGCGAACCTTCAATCGTTTCTTTGCACATCTCACAATTCCCCCATACTTTAAATGTTGCAGTTGCTACACCATTAAGTTCTGTTGTGGAAACAACTTTATTTTCTTCGGAAGTTTTATTACTACAAGATGTAATTACCAATGCCATAAATGCAATTGCAATATATTTTATGTTTTTCATATTATTCAAGTATTATTTTGTGATGGGTAGTTCGTGTATTTTGTGATAATTCAAAAGTATATAATCCTTTACTCCAATGAGATGTATTTATAACGGTTGAAATCTGAGAAAGAGTTGAAATATAAATTGTTTTCCCAAGTACATCATAAACTTTCAGAGATAATGGCTCTGAAACATCAATCTCACTCAAATTAATATGAATATAATCTTTTGCCGGATTAGGAAGTACGGATATTTTCGTTTCATTTAAAGTTATATTTTTTACTCCCGCTGCAGATGGCCTAACAACAAACTGCCCCATCATTCCGCCATCTTCATGCATTAAAATATGACAGTGATACATATATGGAATAACAGTATCTGTAAAATCTTCAAATTTTGTAATAAATAAAGCGGAATCTCCGGGAGGAATAAAAACGACATCTTTTCTTCCACTTTCTTCTAAGCTTGGTAAATTTCCATTTCTATCTATTACAAAAAACTGAACGTCGTGAATATGAAACGGATGTCCAACCATAGTTTGATTTACTAATTTCCAAATTTCAATATTATTAATTGGTATTTGATAATCAATTCGCATCATATCAAACGTACTATCATTAAAATAAAATGGCCCGTCCATCACCATTAAACTATCTGCTGTAAATTTTATAGTACGGGTGATACTTGCCTGACTAGGCAAATACACTGTATTTGTAGTTAATACTGTTGGAATAGTTGTAATAGGATTAACAGTTTGTGGAACTACTGTTATCTGCATAATATTAAAATCTATTCCATTTAATGGACTATCCATTGGTGGGCTTCCAATAGGCATTGGCATTGTTGGCCCTCCTTGAACTCCCATTGTTAACTCCGAAGCATAACTCATTAAATGAAGCATTTGTCCATTCATTCCATTTAAATCAATTAATAGTTCAGCTCTTTCTCCTGGAGAAAGCCTAATTCGATCTACTGTAACAGGGTTATTTAACAAACCACCATCACTTGCAATTATTTTAAATTGTTTATTTGCTGTAAACCCAAAATTAAACGTACGTTCACCAGAAGCATTCAAAATCCGCATTCGAACAACCTGAGCAGGGAAATTTGCATTAACGGTATAACCATTACTTGATTTTGCTCCATTAACAAGTATAGTCGAATCTTGCATCCCTAGTGGCATAGATTGATTATTGGAATCGTATTGTTGGCATTGAACAACTAATGGAAAATCATCTACTCCATACTTACGAGGTAAAGCTAATGCTGCCTCAATGGGATCGCGAACAATAATTAATCCTGCAGCTCCTTTAATTGCCTGCAATGCCGTTTTCATATGAAAGTGTGGATGATACCAATAAGTTGCTGCATTATCCATTATTGTAAACTGTGGATTCCAAACACCATTAGGTAAAATGGACGTATGTGGCCCGCCATCCCATTTAGACGGAAGATGGATTCCATGCCAATGAACAGTTGTTGTATCTCCAATTTGATTATTAATTGTGATATTAACGTTACTTCCTTTATTAAAAATAAGTGTTGGCCCTAAATAATGATATTGATTGAAAGCTAATGTTTTGGATTTTTTTCCAACTGGAAAAAACTGAACACTATCTTTATGCATCGTTAATGTGTAATTTGGCCCAACTAGAGTATCAGGAATAGCTAACTGAGTTTGAGCTGAAATACCAAACGAAATTAAAATCAAACTTATTTTTAAAAGATACTTCATGTTCACTATTTTTTGTATAACAACTATTTAAAATCTATTTTAAAATCGGGGAGTTTTTCAACTCCCCGATTTATTTATTGGATCACTATTTTCTTTACTTCCATAGCATCATTTGCATTTACTTTCAAAAAATAAATACCCTTAGCAATAGTGGTTGTATTAATAGTGTGCTTATAGCTTCCTTGAATTAATCCCGCATTTACGTTATATATTGATTTTCCTGTTAGATCTACTAATTGGAAATTAATATAAGATGGATTTTGAGCATTTAATTCTACAGAAATATTTTCGGAAGAAGGATTAGGATAGGCAACAATATTAGAAATATAATTATCTATTGTATTAATACCTGCCGTTGAAACAGTTAACGATAAATTATCAACCCATAAATAATCACTGTTAGTTGGTGTTGAACCACTTGCTCTTAAAACAATCATACAAGAATCTGGATTACTAGCATCTGTATAAGAAATAGGAATTGAAAAATTAGCCCAACTCATTGCCATTCCAGAAAGAGTAACCATTCCTGATCCAACAGGCATGCGCATTTGCATGCCTACATCCCAACGAGTTAATGTTACTGATATAGAACCTTGACTGCTTCCGTATATCATATGTTGCCACGCCCCTGTTAAAGCTGTTGGACGCTGACTATATGGAAAGCCACCTTTTGGCATCATAGTAAGAGCATCTAATGCTCCGCTAACTGCAATGCCTGGAACTACACCTAAGCCCGTTACGGTTTTTGATGTTAATTTTAAATAGGATGCTCCAGGGTTACCTGGCGTTCCTTTTGTGCAAGTGTACACAGATGCTGTTGCAGTTGCTGCATTTAATGTTGACCAATTATCTGGTGTACTGTAGGCTGTACCTACTGCTGTCCAAGTTTCAAATCCATTGTTTGGGATTTGTGCAAATAATGATGCTGAAGTAAAAGCCACAGCTGCTATTGATAGAATTGTTTTTTTCATGTTGTTTGGTTTTATAGTTTAAGAATGATTTAGAAAATAGTTTGCGCTCAATTTAT
>JANXRU010000099.1 GCA_025356715.1 Bacteroidota bacterium | reverse complement strand
GAATGGGGTTCTTCCACCGTCGCTGATTAAATAAAAACCTAATTCTCCATTTCCACCTTCCACACAATGATATACTTCTCCTTTAGGAACATCGGTTTCTCCCATCACAATTTTGAAATGGTAAATCAACGCTTCCATGTTGTTATATACTTGTTCTTTTGGTGGTAAAAAGAAATCAGGTAAATCAGCATGCATTGGCCCTTCAGGCATTTTTTTAATAGCCTGTTTAATAATGCTTAATGATTGCCACATTTCTTCTTGACGAACCATAAAGCGATCATAAGTATCACCGCTTTTTCCTACTGGAATTTGAAAATCAAAATCTTCATAAGAACTATATGGATTCATCACACGCACATCATAATCAATACCAGCCGCACGCAAGTTAGGTCCTGTGAAACTATAGCTCATTGCCATGTCCGCAGTTATTGGTCCGCAATTAACGGTGCGATCCATGAAAATTTTATTACGCTCTAATAAATTAGAAAATTCAGTTAAGCCTTTAGGGTATTCTTCTAAAAAGGTATTAATTAAATCCCACGTTTTTTTACTCCACTCTTGGTCAAATCCTCCGATACGCCCAATATTAGTAGTTAAACGAGCGCCACAAATTTCTTCGAATATTTCATAAATTTTTTCTCTCCATTGAAAAATGTACAAGAAACCTGTCATAGCACCTGTATCAACTCCAATTACAGAGTTACAAATAATATGGTCAGCGATACGTGATAACTCCATGATAATAACACGGTGGTATTCGGCACGCTTGGGGATTTTAGCTCCTAATAATTTTTCTACCGTCATGTACCAACCCATATTATTGATTGGTGATGAGCAATAATTTAAACGATCAGTAATAGGTGTGATTTGTGCATAAGGCCGGCGTTCTGCTAATTTTTCAAAGGCACGATGAATATATCCAATAGTTGGCGTAGCCTCATGAATAATTTCTCCGTCCATTTTCAATACATTCTGAAAAATACCGTGAGTAGCAGGATGCGTGGGGCCAAGGTTTAGCGTAGAGTATTCTTTCTCTTCGGTAACCGTTTCGTTTAAATTTATTTCTTTTTTATTAGTCATTTTAAGTATAATGCTTAAAAAATTAGTTTGAATTTTCTTTTGACAGAAATAGATATTTATAAATAAGTGCGCCAACTACCGCACCAGCACATGGAGCAACAATAAACAACCACAATTGAGGAATGTATTCGCCACCTGCAAAAATTGCTTGACTAATACTACGAGCTGGATTTACAGAAGTGTTTGTTACAGGAATACTTACTAAGTGAATTAAAGTTAAACACAAACCAATGGCTAAACCTGCAAAACCTTTTGGAGCGCTTTCATGTGTTGAACCTAAAATAACAATTAAGAAAATAGCCGTTAATACAAATTCTATAACGAATGCTGAAACCATTGAGTATTTACCTGGTGATAAATCACCATAACCATTTGATGCAAACCCATTTGCTAACGAAAAACCTTCTTGCCCAGAGCAAATAACTGCTAAAACTGCCGCCGCTGCTATTGCGCCAGCTATTTGAGAAACAATGTAACGCAACATTTCATCCATTTTCATACGTCCACTAACAAACACACCTATTGATACTGCTGGATTTAAATGTGCTCCTGAAATGTTTCCTAAACTATACGCTGCAGTGACAACCGTTAACCCAAATGCTAACGATACACCAACAAAACCAATACCTGCATTGGGATAGTTACATGCAAGTAAAGCACTACCACATCCACCAAATACTAACCAAAATGTTCCAATAAATTCTGCTACTAATTTTTTCATGTCTTTTGTTATTAATTTATTGTGTAATTGTGGTCTTTTAACTTATTTGCCAACTAAGCTCAATCTTTTTGTAAAATTTATCTTCCAAACATGCTGTTATCCTTATCTGTACGCTCTTGGTCTTCTAAAGGATATTCTTTACGCAAAGGGAAAATATCCATTTCATCCATATTTAAAATACGTTTCAAATTAGGGTGGCCTTTAAATTTAATTCCAAAAAAATCATACGTCTCACGCTCCATCCAGTTAGCAGCAGGCCATAAGTCCGTAGCGGTAGGCACATCTGGTTTATCCATCATTACAAATGTTTTTAAACGGATACGAAAATTTTTAGGCATATTATGCAAATGATAAACCACGCCTAATTGTTTTTCATCGGGCGTTTGCATACCACACAAGTCAGTTAAAAAATGAAAATTTAAGGCTTCATCATTTTTTAAAAAAGTTAGCGCTTCATGTATTTTATCGTGCTTAATAGTAAAGACAGGGTAATCATATAGCAACTCTGCAGATACAATGCTGTCGGCGAATTGCTCTTGTAATCGAGTGTTGACGTTATTTAATAATTCTTGGCTCATGTATAAAAATTTAATTTATTCTATTCCGTAAGAGTTTAATAATTTTTTATACTCTGGTGAATTTCTTCTTCTAAAAGATTCGTTTTGGGTTAACTCTTGTATTTTTAATACACCTTCCAAAATCTGCTCTGGACGTGGAGGACAGCCTGGTACATACACATCTACTGGAATAATTTTATCTATGCCCTGTAATACAGAATAAGTATCAAAAATACCACCGCTACTCGCGCAGGCACCTACTGATAATACCCAACGAGGCTCTGCCATTTGCTCGTATACTTGACGTAATACTGGTCCCATTTTTTTAGAAATAGTCCCCATCACCATTAACATATCCGCCTGACGTGGAGAAAAACTTAAACGTTCTGATCCAAAACGACCCAAATCGTAGTGAGAAGCCATGGTTGCCATGAACTCTATACCACAACAAGAGGTTGCAAAGGGCAAAGGCCATAAAGAGTTTTTACGCGCTAAACCAACCATTTCTTCTGCTATACCAGCAAAGAAACCTGGCCCTTCAATCCCTTCAGGGCTTTTAGCAATTTCTATTTTTGTGCGTTTTATAATTTCTTTTGCCATTTTTTATTTTAAGATTTAAGATTTAAGATTT
>JANXRU010000053.1 GCA_025356715.1 Bacteroidota bacterium | reverse complement strand
TGAACGACGCCATCATTGATTATTTTAAAAAGACGGAGTTTATTGATTAGGTAAATTTATTTGGGGTATTAGTAAACTTAAAAAAACCCACGATATTCTATCACAAATAAAATCAGTAATTTATTGATTAATAACTTCAATTGCTTTTTCAATCAACTCATCCCTTCCTTCTTTTATTCCTTTAATCGTTGGCTTCAATTCTATATTTGGAATAATACCTATACGTTGGGTTGGTTTACCATCAGGGTAAAATACACCAAGCCCACTTATAACTGTTCGGATATCTCCTGGTAAAGAAATAGCAGATATATCCCCATCAGCTCCAGCAGTGGTACTTCCAATTACAATAGCATTTGGCGCAGTTCTCAACGCCATAGTGGTATATTCAGCTTGACTTTGAGTTATTTCATTAATTATAATAATCACCTTGCCTTTATAATATTCTTTGTTTGAATGACCATTTTTCACTATTTCCTTGCACTCAAAGTAGCCTGGATAATCTACATTACCCGATGAAAATTTCACAAAAGGAGTTTCAAATGGGAGTAAATATTTAGCCATTTCAAATACCATAAATTCGGATGGATAACATCTTAAATCGATAATTATTCCTTTGGTTTTAATCGCTATTTTCATCAAATCTGGTAAATATTTTGTTTTTATTTTTCCCAAATTAAAATACGACACTTCACTATTTAATAATTTAAAACACGTATCTGATGAGCCTAAAAAGTCTTTATATAAGTCAAGGCGATTCCCTTTAACCAAAGGAATATCAATTAATAGAAGTTTATTATTTCTATTAATTTCTATATTCAATGTTGTTTGATTAGATCGCAATAAATCCCGAGCAATGTTTCTCAGTTGTGTTGGATAATTAGACGCAGGAGATATAGGTTGCCTATTCTTTATTAATTCTTCAACGGTTTTTGCATTTATTTTAGTGATAATATCTCCTATTTGTAGCAAACTCGTATCAGCTAATTTATTGTTAAAATAGCCAGTTACAACTGCTTTATCTTCAATAAATTTAACTTGCGCTGGAGAGTAATTTGCACCTCTATATTTTTCTATCGTTCTACTATTGTATATATTAGCATGTGTATCATGTATTTGAGCTATCAATTCTAAAGCTGTCAATCGATAAGAAAGTGAATCGGTTGCTTTTAAAAACTTTGGCAAAAACTCAGGTATTATACTATTCCAGTCCTCTCCAATAATATCTTTGTAAGGAAAAAAATACTGTATCATATTCCAATACCTAAACAAACACAATACTCTAAAACCCTCGTCTGGATTAACTAATTTAGTATAACCTTTTTCATTTTTAAATTTAGGGTTACCAATCCATTTTGATTTTTCAATATAATAATGATTTCCTAAACTCGGATTTTCCTTAATAAATACTAGAGCTTTAATCACATCAGCTGTAAAAATAGTTTCGTCAGTTAGCCATTTAAAATCAGGTGATATAACTACCGTATTTCCATTTGGTTCTTTACATTTTTTGCACGTTTCTATTGTTCCAAATCCTATTATCCATTGGTTAAGTATTGTATTAAATTCTTCTTTGGTTTTACAAGCGTATATTTTATGTGTTACTTTAAATAATTCTTGATCCATATCAAAATTACCTTTGGCAACAGAGGGATGGTAATATTTTAGTAAACCCCAAACCTTACAAAGCGCTGTCAAATTAACTGTTTGAATCGAATCCAGCGAATTAAAGGTTATTCCTGAATGAGTGATTGCAAGTGAATCGGTTGTTAATTGACTTTGACTTTTAACTTGATTTACTATCAAAAATATTAAACTTAAATAGAGGTATTTTTTTTTCATATGATTAAAGTGATAATAACTCAAAAATTGCAAAAAGACACAATTGCTTCTCTTAAAAATCCATTTAAAATTACTATATTTTTTCGAATTTACTTTTTAACAACCCGTTTATTAAAAGCGCTTAATGCTTATTTTTGTGGTAATGAGTGATTATTTAAATGAACTAAACCCTGTGCAACGCCAAGCGGCACAAACTATTACTGGCCCCGTAATGATTATTGCTGGTGCTGGTTCTGGTAAAACCCGTGTACTAACCTATCGTATTGCCCATATTTTACAGCAAGGTAATGATGCCTTTAATATCCTATCCTTAACCTTTACCAATAAAGCGGCGCGCGAAATGAAAGATCGTATTGCCAAAATTGTTGGTACTAAAGAATCTAAAAATATATGGATGGGTACTTTCCACTCCATCTTTGCTAAAATCTTACGATTTGAAGCTGAAAAACTG
>JANXRU010000049.1 GCA_025356715.1 Bacteroidota bacterium | reverse complement strand
TGTTGCGGACTAATTACTGCTTTTAGCGGTTTGTTATAAGTAATGTGCCTGAAAATCTCCTTAGAAAAATTCATCGCAGACATTTATCCTTTTTTGACACTACTAAATATGAATGCCCATTGACATCAACGTAAATAATATTACCTTTAATATATAGTTAGTCGTGAAAAAAATATTTAAGCATATATTAATAATTGTTACTATAGCTTCTTATTTGACATTTAACAATGACTTAAAGGCTCAAACTGTAGTAATACCAGATGTAAATTTTGCGACATATTTACAAACAATTGTTCCGACTGCTATTACTGGAAATTTGTTAGATACAACAAATGTTTTAGTGACAACTGCAACACAAACAATAAATGTACATAGTAAAAACATTCACAACATATATGGTGTACAGTTCTTTAAATCATTAACATATTTAGATTGTAGTTACAATCATATTAGCTCATTAACCTCATTACCAAGTACTTTAAAAATATTATGTTCAACATTTAATCCACTATACAATCTTCCAATATTACCAAATTCTCTTTTACAAATAACTTGCGAATTTGACAGTTTAACAACACTACCTTTATTGCCAGTTTCACTTCAGTTATTGTCTTGTGGATTTAATCAGATAACATCGATACCCACTTTACCTAATACTTTAACGTGCCTAATTTGTTACAATAATTCATTAAACTCACTACCAATTTTACCTCCTCTTCTTAAATTTTTACTTTGCAATAATAATAAAATATTAAGCTTACCGCCTTTACCAAATCATTTATACCAGCTTGCGTGTTCTAATAATAAATTAACATCTCTTCCAAATCTACCTCAAACACTTGGTTTTTTGACCTGTGAGCATAATCAATTATATAGTCTACCAAACCTTCCAGATTCGTTAATAATATTAGCGTGCAGTAATAATAACATTAGTTGTTTCCCTCCATTCCCTATAAATATTCAACTTTTTAATATTTCTAATAACCCTTTCTCTTGTTTACCTAATTATATTTCGGCAATGGACAATGTTACTCGTTCAATACCATTATGCAATGTTGGTGACAATTGCCCACCTTCAATAGACGCTCCATCTGACATTTTAATTCCGAACGTATTTACCCCGAATAATGACGGTATAAATGATTTTTTTTATGTAAAGTCTAACAACCTTTTTGATTTTCATTGTTATATATATAATCGTTGGGGCATATTATTGTATCAATATTCAGATGTTAATGGTAGTTGGAATGGGAACGATAAAAATCAATTGTCGTGTGTATCAGGTGTTTATTTTTATCAAATAACTTATGTAGACAAAGAACAAAAAACAGCTTCAAAATCAGGAACCATAGAACTAATAAAATAGATTTCTATATATAATTAGAAAAGGCACACAACTTATAACAGCACCTCAAGATACATTCTGTTTTGTTTTTCAATAATTATTATTGGTGTTTTATTTAAAATTATGCATTGGCCTAGCAGCGTCCTTTTACTGGCAATTGGATTATTTGGAGTTCCTGTCATATATACTTTTAGGTTTATAAGAAAGGAGTTAAAAACTCAACTCGATATTATGAAATGGAGTTGGGTTTTTACAAGTTACATAATAGCATTTTTATAATAATAAGATGGCTTCCAAAAGAATTAGCATATATTCCAACCATTCTCATCCTAGCTACAATTATACATTTCTCAATGATATGTATGAAAGTTAAAACCGTCTTAGAAAGCTAAAAAGGTTGATAGTTATATAACTATCAACCTTTTAAATATTCTTAGTCTCTATAATTATTCCACAATTAACTTCACTATTTTTCTTCCTTGTGTAGTTGTTACAGTTAAATAATAAATGCCTTTACTCATATCACTCATATTCACTTGTAATTGAGATGTATTTTGACTTGATACCATTTTTACAACTTGTCCTAAAGCATTAGTAATAGTAGCATCCAATTTATCCGTTACTATATGATTGATAATCGTAAATAAACCATTACTAGGATTTGGATAAATAGTAACCTCAGCTTCATTTATAATAGTACTATTAACATCCGTACAAGTACTTACATTTAAAGTAATCGATGTGTTTCCATTACACGTTCCATTAGTACCTGTGACTGTGTAAACTGTTGTTATTATTGGACTAGCCGCAACTACACTTCCATTAGCGCTGCTTAATGTTGAAGCCGGACTCCAAGTATAACTTGTTCCACCATTAGCTGTTAATGTTGCCGATGACCCTATACAAATTAAGGTAGCTGACGAAGATGAAATAATGACAGGGCTTGCATTTACATTAATAGTCACTGTTTTTGGAGCGCTATTACATGAGCCTACAGATCCCGTTATGGTATATATAGTAGTTGTTGAAGGTGTTAAAGTACTAACAGAACCTGAGCCTGATGGTAACCAAATATAACTTGCAGCTCCAGTCAATGTTTCTAAAACAGACGCTCCATTACAGATAGTTGTATTAGTAATAGAAGCAACAACTGTTGGTGTTGTTGCAATTGAAACCGTTAATGTTTTATTTGAATTACAAACGCCATTAGCGCCCGTTACCGTATAAATAACTGTTGCAGTAGGCGTTACAACAACTGCAGTTGTTGTTTGTGCTCCAGGTATCCAAACATACGTTGTTGCACCACTGGCGGTTAAAGTGGATGAATTCCCAGAACAAACAGTAGTTGTTGGAGGCGTCACAACTATAGTTGGAGTTGCTGTCACATTGATGGTTACATTTTTTACAGCACTGACGCATACACCTGTACTTCCTGTAATAGTATATACAGTTGTTGAAGTTGGTGATAAGGTACTCGATGTTCCTGAACCAGAAGGTGCCCAAGTATAAACCGCTGCTCCCGTTAATGTTTCTAATACAGATGCTCCACTGCAAATGGTTGTGTTTGTTACGGAGGCAACCACCGTTGGTGTTGTTGTAATCGTTATTGATTTAGTAGCAGTTGTTGTTCCAGATGTATTTGACACAGTGAGTGATATTGTTTTAACCCCTGCTGTAGTATAAGTAACGGAAGTGCTTTGAGAAATTGCAGAAGAAGGTATTCCTCCTGGCATAGTCCATGTCCAGTTACTAGGACTACCTGTAGAAGCATCTAATAAGGAAATAGCTGTCCCTGTGCATCCAACACTTGCTGAATTAATGGCAGCTGTTGGCGTTACTGCTGGCACTCCTGTAATATTAATATTATCTAAATAAACCGCATCGCCATAATGCCCTCTGTTAATAAAAGCAACCATCACGCTAGACTGGCCTATATAAGGAGTTAAATCAATAGAGTCTTTTTTCCATTGAGCGGCAGCAGTAGGTGTAAAAATAGCTGTGTTTGTAGCTGTAGTGGCAGTAGCTAAT
>JANXRU010000023.1 GCA_025356715.1 Bacteroidota bacterium | reverse complement strand
TTAGGATAAAGATAAAGTTTAAATCGGTGAGTAAATCACTAAATCATGTCATAAAACAGGAATTGAGGTAAATCAGCTAAATGTGTTGCTCAAATTATTTCAACTAATCAACTAAAAAATTGATATTTACGTATTACTATTTAGTAGTAGGTCAAAAAATGAAACCAACAAAAAAGCTCATTCTTTACCTCACAAAAATAATTTATTATGGGATCAACAGTCAATTTAAAAAACAGAATAAAAGAGGCCAACATACAAAAATTAAAAGATCAATCGTTGATTAAAAATTTTGTAACATGGTTTGAAATTCCTGCGTATAATCATTATCGCTCGGTTGCTTTTTTTAATTATATCTATGGTATAGAAATGACAACCGTTGAATTAAATGGTTTTGCAATGGGTTTCTTTCCTGTAGAAAATGGAATAAGTGGCGCTATTGTAACAGGTAACGGTTGCGTACCAAGCGAAATTGGCCCACTAATTTACTTAAATGGTGGTGATGATTTAAATACTATTTTATCAAAAGTAAATGAAGCTGGCGGCAGAGTTGTGTTAGAGAAAACATTTCTAAACGAAACCGCTGGTTACTTTGCTTTATTTATAGATTCTGAAGGCAATAGATTGGCCCTACACTCAAAGCATTAGATTAATTTGCACTAAATATATCGCAGAGGCTCGCAAATGAAAGCGCAGATTTTGCAGAAAAAACATTATATAAACAGCGAAACTCAGCGCAATAATCTGCGGAACTCAGCGAGAAAAAAATAAGGATATGAACTCTCAACATTATAACATAAATCAATTAAGAGTTGATCTATGGAATGAGCTTAAAGAAAAAAGTAATCATATTACTCGCCTTCAAAAAACCGAAAACTTTGATAAGTGCTTAAAAGATTTAAACTCTCTTCTACTTGATTTGTTAAGCATAGAGCAGTATTTCTCTTTTCCTGGCGCCTCATTAGTAAACAAAATCATTCATGCCATTGAAAAACAAGAATTAAAAGCTGTGAGAAATCAAGTGGCTGATATTGTGGCGTTATTGGTTAGCGACAATTATAGAATTCATCCTGAAATGATGGATGAAAAATTAAATAGAAATTATACGTCTGATTCGGGCACAGACAAATCTTCTAAAAATTTTAAAAAAAATTATTTTGAAGTATTATATGTGGAAGACTTGTCATCAAGTGAAGAACAAATTTTAAAAACCAAATTTAAAGATGTAACCAATTCAAATAGTGACTTAACCTATGACATTGTAGTACAACGCTCGTTTCAAGACGCACTAATATGTTTGTTTTTTAATTACAACATCCAAGCTGCTTGTATTAGATCTGCTCCTTTAACTACATCTACTAATATAACTAAACACATAAAACCATTTATACAAACTATTTTAAAAATTGATTTATCAACTATTTCTGATTCTGACTTAGGACCACTGTTAGGAAAATACATTAAACAATTTAGGCCAGAACTTGATCTATATTATATTACGGATAGTTCTTTAACACATTTAGAAGACTCAACATTAAAAGCATTTCGTCGCATTTTCTATAGAATGGAAGATATACAAGAACTTCACTTAACCATAATTAGTGGGGTAAATGAACGTTTCGAAACGCCCTTTTATACTGCTTTAACCGAATACAGCAAAAAACCAATTTCCGTATTTCATGCCTTACCAATTTCAAGAGGAAACTCCGTGTTTAAATCACGTTGGATTTCAGACTTTGGTGATTTTTATGGCAGAAATGTTTTCTTATCGGAAACTTCAGCTACCAATGGCGGGCTCGATTCATTATTACAACCAAAAGGCCCTCTAAAAAAAGCACAAGAAAAAGCAGCTAAAGCATTTGGTGCAGAACATACATTTTATGTAACAAACGGAACAAGCACCGCTAATAAAATTGTACAACAAGCATTAATAAAGCCAGGAGATGTTGTTTTAGTTGATAGAGATTGTCATAAATCACACCATTACGGATTAGTTCTTGCAGGCGCATTTCCAGCCTACTTAGATTCTTACCCTATTCAAGAATATTCCATGTATGGCGCTGTTCCTTTGCACATTATCAAAGAACGACTAACGGCTTTAAGTAAAGCGGGGCGGTTAGATAAAGTAAAAATGTTATTACTCACCAATTGTACGTTTGATGGTTTAGTGTATAATGTAGAGCGCGTGATGGAAGAAGTATTAGCTATTAAACCTGATATGGTTTTTTTATGGGACGAAGCATGGTTCGCCTTTGCCAGTTTTACCTACACTTACAAGCAACGCACAGGAATGTATGTAGCTCAAAAATTATTTCATAAATACAGAAGCGAAGAATATAAAACAACGTATAAAAAACATATTGCTTCCTTAAAACCAGGAGAAATACCAACGATGCCTGATCCTGAAAAAGTAAAAATTAGAGTGTATGCTACTCAAAGCACACACAAAACGTTGTCTTGTTTCCGACAAGGATCTATGATACAAGTTTGGGATGAAGAATTTAGTAGGCGTGTAGCTGATAATTTTCAAGAAGCCTATATGACGCATACTACGACTTCGCCCAATTACCAAATATTAGCATCGCTTGATGTTGGCCGCAGACAAGTAGAATTGGAAGGATATGAGTTAGTGGAAAAAAGTATAGAAATGGCGATGGTGCTCCGTTCTAAAATTCAAGAGCATCCTAAATTGAACAAATTCTTTCATGTATTAACAGCAAAGGATATTATTCCTAATCAATTTCGTCAATGTGGCACTAACGAATATTATAGTGTTGATAAAGGTTGGGACAAATTAGAAGAGGCTTGGGAAAAAGATGAGTTTGTTTTAGATCCAACTAAAGTAACTCTTTCTGTAGGAAAGGCAGGTATAACGGGCGATGATTTTAAAAATACGTACTTAATGAATCGCTTTAATATTCAAGTTAATAAAACATCGCGCAATACTATTTTATTAATGACTAATATTGGAACAACGCGTGGTAGTGTTACTTTTTTGATTAATGCGTTATTAAAAATTGCAGATGAATTAGACGAAAGCAATCGCTCCTTAAATAAACGCGAAGCAGAAATTTCCGCCCAACAAATAACATCCTTAATAAAAAATGTACCGCCATTGCCTGATTTTAGCCATTTTCACAGGTCTTTTCAAGCATCGCCAGGCGTGCCTGGTGGAAATATACGAGAAGCTTTTTTCTTAGCATACGAAGAAGAATTGTGCGAATACATTTTATTAAAAGATTGTTTAAAAGAATTACGTAGCAATAAAGAATTAGTTTCAACCTCTTTCGTTATCCCCTACCCTCCAGGATTCCCAATTTTAGTACCAGGACAAGTAGTAAGCGAAGAAATTATTAAATTTATGATTGCCTTAGACGTAAAAGAAATACACGGATACAAAGCTGAATTAGGATTAAAAGTATTTACGATTGAAGCATTGAATCGTAAAAACACCATTTCCGCTATGGGCGCGATGCATACTATGCAAGTGCCGACTAATAAAGTAATTGCAAAAGGAAAAAAATAACAATTCGAACATGAAAACATTACATAACATATCCGACATTAAAGCGTTTTTTAAAACAAATGAAACGCCTATATATTTTATAAGTGCCACTAATTTTAATTTGTTAGGTATGGACGAATGGGTTAATAATTTTAAATTCATTAGTCATATTGATTCCTATGATGGTTTGCATCCCAATTTGTTTTCGCCCAAAGAAGAAGTACCACATGAAGAATTTACAAGCATCGAAGACATTAATAATTATTTGTTACAACACCCCGAAGTTATTGCCTACATCAAATCTAGAGCAGTGAAAGGTAGTATGGGCAAAGCCTTGTTTTTAATGTTTGATGAAAAAACGGAACAATTGGCTAAAGCCCTTGGCTTAGATGTTTGTTTTCCGTCAGCGCAATTAAGGTCTTTTTTAGATAATAAAGTAAACACCAACCGCATTGCTGAAAAAGCCGGCGTTGCTTGTGTACCTAATGCGCTTTCGCCAGTAGCAGATTATGCTCACTTAAAAAAAGTATCTGAAAAATTAGGCAACGATTTAGTGGTCCAAACTCCTTTTGGTGATTCGGGACATACGACGTTCTTCATTTCTAACGAAGAAGAATTTAATAAGTATCAAGATGAAATCATTAAAGAAAAAGAAGTGAAAATTATGAAACGCATTAATTGCTATGGCACTGCAATAGAAGGATGCGTGACTAAACACGGAACGTTGGTTGCTCCGCTAATGACTGAGTTGGTAGGCTTTAAGGAATTAACGCCCTACAAAGGCGGTTGGTGTGGGAACGAAATTTTCGGCAATGCGTTTAACGCAGACATAAGAGAAAAAGCAAAAAAGTATACGCAACAATTTGGCAATCAATTACGCAAAGAAGGGTACAAAGGTTATTTCGAATTAGATTTTTTAATTGATCAGGATAATGGAGAAATTTATTTAGGAGAGTTAAACCCTCGTGTATCGGGTGTTAGCTCCTTAACTAACCATTCTAAATTTGCGATGCAAGATGTGCCGATGTTTTTATTCCACTTGTTAGAGTGGATGGATGTGCCTTACGAAATTAATGTAAACGAATTAGTAGATCGCTGGAGTAAGGCAGAAAATATGGATAGTTGGAGCCAATTAGTTATTAAGCATACTAAAAAATCATTGGAGTTAGCCACTAAAGTTCCTGAATCTGGAATATGGGAAATGAAAAAAAACGGCAATATTGTTTTTAAAAAAATGGATGCGCATCGCCAAGCGGTTGTGAATGATAATGATGCCTTCTTTTTACAAATTACTCAAAAAGACGATTACATTTATGAAGGTGCCGACTTAGGTATCTTAGTCATGCGGGGCCGTTTAATGTCAGATGATTTTCAATTATCAGAACGTGCGAAACGCTGGATTAAAGGCTTACGCGCACAATACAGATCCGACTTAATTGACATTAGTATGTTAAGCGAAGAAGATTTATTGGAAGCGGGTGATTTTAAGATGATGTAGGATTTTACCATTCTGTTGAAAGCCTTAATAAATACAATACTTGTTTCGTGAATAATTATTTCTTAGGTTTGATTATGGAGATAGACCAAAATAAAAGATTTGCCCTTGAATATATATTAGAAAGAATGATTGAGTGGGAATCTGAAAATCTTCGATTTGTTAAAAATCCAAAACACAACTCTTTGGAAGCATTTGTTACTAATGAACTTGGAGAAGATATCAAAAACAAATATCAAATTAACTCGATAGATTTTGCCTTACTTGTAAAAAAACTTGACAACGATAAGCATATAATAATTGGAGATTCTAATACCATAAAAGTTAATATAACGGCAAAGAGTTTTTAAAAAAAGGTGGTTATAATCAAAACAAATACATCGTATGGCTTAGTAATCCGGACAATTTATATAAAATATTAGCTTTTGCTATTGGCGCAGTCATTTCCGTCTTTTTAGCTTTTAGAAAAAAATAAAGCTAATTTATTTTTTCTCCAACCGCTCTTTCAACTTCAATGCCACAAAGCAGATTCCACTTGAAACCCCTAGCAATCCTATAAAGCACAATGCTAAGTATAAAAGCGATGTGATACTTTTATAAATTTCGGTACCAATGTTCCCAATGATAATCCATTGTATGATGTAAATAAGCGTCACATGTTTGCCTAGCCAGGTTAAATACTTAAAAAAAACGGTTGTTTTTAAATGCTCTGTTATCAAGTAAATACAGGCACTGTACACAGTTAAAAAAACAATCACCCACAAAAAAAACAAAATACCATGATGGTAATAGGTTGGTAAATCAGAAGTAACGCGAATAGCATAACCAAGTGTTAGCACTACAAACAACAAGGCTCCTACTCCTAATGCCTTATTTGTTTTTATGGCATGCATCAGATCTATAGGATAACGCTGTTGCAATTGATATATGGCCATTCCTGTTAATGGATATGCCAACCATGGAAACAAGGGGAAATAGGACCATTGCGTGCTTCCATAAAAAAAAGCAGAAGTATATTTTAAAACGGCATTGTTTGGTGCGTAGTTCAATGCATACTGGCTTAAAAAAATAATGACGAGCATTGTAACTAAAATAAATAAACCCCGTTTTTTAATTGTTTTTTTTAATGGCGCAATCATAACTAAAGCAATTCCAGCAAAGTGTAAAATATCCACGCCAAAAATATAAGGCAGTACATCCACGTGAAGTTTTTCATGATAAACTGAAATCATTAAATTAAAATTTAACGCCATGTTTAAAACCATTCCTAGTAAAAAAATCTTGATACCTCTCACTAATAATTGTTGTGTTGATTTATGAGCTTGGGCAATAAAGTACCCGAAAACTACCATAAACAAAGGAGTTACAGGAGCGCCTCCTAAAAACAAAGACAACTTTCCTACGGTACTCGAAGACATAACATAACTCGCAAATAATTCCATCACATGCACCTGTATCATCAACAAAACAGCGATGCCTTTTAGTAAATCGAACATATGATTTCTGGTTGAGTCCATTGGATTCTATAAAGATGGAAATAATAAGAGTGTAAGCAAATTAAATCTTAATTAATCCATTGAATATACGGCATCAGTATGCTATTATTTTCTAAACTAAATTTACAAATTATAGTTATTACTAAAAAGGTAAATTAACCTACAGAATAGGGTTATTTACCTAAGTTATTGCTTAATTTAGAAAAGGTATATAACTTTTAGTATAAAAATTGAATATCTTTAATTAAATTTAGAAATAGTATAATATGATAAAAGCAATAGCTATAGACGATGAATCAATTGCCTTAAAGGTTATAGAAAATTTTTGTCTGGAAATTGAGGGACTTGTTTTAGAAAAAACCTTTAGCAATGCCGAAGATGGATTAAAATACTTAAAAAAGTTTCCTGCTGATGTTATTTTTTTGGATGTAGAAATGCCTAACTTAAACGGCATTGATTTATACAAACAAATTAAGCAAAATACGTTAGTCATTTTTATTAGCTCTCGAGCCGATTATGCGGTAGAGGGCTTTAATCTAAACGCCCTTGATTATTTATTAAAACCATTTTCATTTGAGCGTTTTCAGCAAGCAACTGATAAAGCCAAGGATTATTTTGCTGTAACCAAAAATCAAAAAGCACAACATATATTCATTAGAGCCGACTACACTTTACAAAAAATTACCTTAGATGATATTATTTGTGTAGAAGCGCTGGATGACTATTTAAAAATTCACATTCATCAACAAAAAACAATTGTCGCTAGAATGACTATGAAAGCAATACTCGAAAAACTTCCAGTATCAGACTTTATAAGAGTACACCGCTCTTTTATCGTTCCTATTAAAAAAGTAGAAAGTTTAAGAAATAAAGTCCTGCAAATAGGAGACAAAAAAATACCAGTAGGCAACAGTTACGAAGCGGATGTATTAAAGCACTTTAATCAATAATATATTATAAAATATATTTACTGAATGTAGCTCAATTTAAGCATATTTGTTCTACCTTTTTCTTTCATAGGCATACTTGCTAAGTTGATGACTAAATCATCTGGTTTTACAAAACCACCTTTTTTGATGTAGTCTTTCAAATCAGAAATAGTATCATCCGTACTTTCATATTTATCATAATAAAAACCACGAACACCCCACACTAAACTTAAGGCATTTAATAAATATTGATTGTCGGTAAAAATATAAATATTTGCCTTCGGTCGGTGACTGCTTAATTTAAAAGCAGTATAGCCACTATGTGTCATCGATACAATGGCAGTTACATTTGCCTGCTTAGCCATGACGCTGGCATTATAACAAATACTATCTGTAATATAAGTTACCGTTTTTAATTCTGGTTCATGTTCTTTGTGATAAATGCGATCATCGCTTTCTATTTGTGTAATAATACGACGCATGTATTCAATTACTTTCACTGGATAACGACCAACAGAGGTTTCGGCACTTAACATTACCGCATCAGCGCCATCTAAAACAGCATTCGCCACATCGTTAACTTCTGCTCGAGTTGGCGTGTAAGAAGTAATCATGCTTTCCATCATTTGAGTGGCAATAATAACTGGCTTAGAAGCCAAGATACATTTATTGACAATCATTTTTTGTAATAACGGCACTTGCTCCATAGGCATCTCTACGCCTAAGTCGCCGCGAGCTACCATCACCGCATCTGTTACTTCAATAATTTTATCAATCTCTTTAATAGCTTCCGGTTTTTCTATTTTAGCAATAACACGGGCAGGTTTTTTCTTAGAACGAATGATGTCTTTTAATTCGATAATATCTGTTACACTTCTTACGAAAGATAAACCAATCCATTCAAAATTATTTTCAAGTGCGAAATCTAAATCCCGTAAATCTTTTAGTGTTAAGCATGGCAACGAAATTTTTGTGTTTGGTAAATTCACTCCTTTTTTTGAAGACAAAATTCCACCAGCTATAATAATGGCACGTACTTCATCTTTACGATTAGTTTCAATTACTTTCAACGTAATTTTACCATCATCAATAAGCACTAACTCCCCAGCTGCCACATCTTGTGGAAATTGCGGATAAGTCATAAATATTTTTTCGGCAGTGCCGATGCATTCCTTGGTAGTGATAGTTATTTCATGGCCATTAATTAAATCAGCTGAATTATTTTCCATCACACCGATTCGTAATTTCGGGCCTTGCAAATCACCTAAAATCCCCACATTACGATTTAATTTTTTGTTTAATATTCTAATATTATCAACAACGTGTTTGATTGGTTCATAATCACCATGAGAAAAATTTATACGGCAAATATCTAATCCAGCTAAAAATAATTCTTCTAGAACAGCAATGTTTTCTGTAGATGGGCCCATTGTGGCCACAATTTTTGTTTTGTTATAATTAAAGTTCATATCCATAATTTGTTACTACGAATGTAGTAATTTGATTTGTAAATTCTTATTTATTAAATTGATAACAAAAACAAAAATTATCGACCTATTAATGGGAAACGTCAGCATTTGAATCGTAATCTATACCCTCAGCTTTCAATATTCCCTTCACTTTATACGCATACCAAGCTAAAAAAGTAAAACAAATAACCGGAATAATGTATGAGCTATGAATCGTTGTTTTATCTGCTAATAAACCCTGACTTGGAGGAATAACGGCGCCACCGACAATCATCATAATTAAAAATGCAGATGCTTGACTCGTGTATTTTCCTAAACCTGCAATAGCTAATGAAAAAATACAAGGCCACATGATGGAACAAAATAATCCCCCACTTAAAAACGAAAAAACACTCAACTTACCTATTGTTAAAAGACCTATCAACATCGCTAAAGCGCCCAAACTTCCAAAAATAATTAAGGTCAATGCTGGTTTTTGTTTGCCTAAGAAAAAAGCTCCCACTAAAAACACCACACATAAGGCATACATATAAAATTGATTTGGCGTAGCGCCATTTAAATAATTCATAAATAAAACTAACCCTAAGGCCATAAAAGGCACAATGATAGTCAAAATCAAAGTAGATGACTTACTTAATTTAAATGCTCCTATAGAGCCTGTCCAGCGACCTATCATCAAACTTCCCCAATAGATGGAGATATAAGGCCCAATATCTGCGTTTTGCAATCCACCAAAATCATGTAATCTTAATAAAGATCCTAAATTACTTTGTATCGAAACCTCAACGCCTACATATACAAAAATGGCTGCCATTCCTAATAATACTTGAGGATAGGATTTTGTTTCGAAACGATTTTGTTTTTTAATAGTTTGATATTGTATTAACAATAATCCAAAAACAATCATCAAAAAAATGGATATACATGTTAAAAACAAATAACTGGCAGAGCTATACAAATAGGCATTTACAGAACTATAGCAGAATAAAATAGTCACCAAAAATAAAAACCCACAAATAACTTGTAAAGGCATTTTTAATACTTTCATGGTTGCTCCTTCTTCTTCAATTTGAAGCTTCGGTATTTTGGTGAAGTATAAAATAATAGCAGCCAATGCAAAGGCAATTGCTAAAATAATGTACAAAATATTGATGGATGAAATCGATGCAGATTCTTTGTCAGCATCACCTGCTATAGCTTTTCCAAATAATAATACACTAACTAAAATGGGACCTATCGTTGTTCCAAATGAATTAATACTTCCTGCAAAATTTAAACGATGCGATCCTGTTGCTGGATTACCTAAATTCAAAATTAATGGATTTGCCGATGTTTGTTGCAATGAAAAGCCTAAAGCAATAATAAAAAACGCTACCAAAATAAAAGCAAATGATCCGCTACTCACCGCAGGTAACATAACCAAAGCACCAATAATAGAAATAGCCAATCCCAAGATAATAGTTGTCTTGTACCCCAATTTATTAATAATATCAGAATTTAATTTCAATGAAATCATATAAAGAACCAAAGACCCAATAAAATAGGCGCCAAAGAAAGCGCTATCAATTAATTGAGATTGAAACTGACTCAAATGAAAATGCGTTTTACAAAATGGTATAAAAATACCGTTTGATGCGGCTAAAAATCCCCAAAAAAAGAATACTGTAATGATAGAAATAAATGATGAATTACTTGATTTAGCCATAAGTGTATTAATTTATAATGTTACAATTTATGCGTTTAACGTTATCCATTTTGAGTAAAAATGAATGCATTATCAACAGTGTATTATTAACTACTTACTACAAAAACGTTTAACTTATAACTCATAACTTATAACTTTATGGCATGGAATTATTGACCCCAACACACTGGAACGATTACGAATTATTAGATTGTGGCGATTTTGAAAAGCTTGAACGCTTTGGCAAATACATCACCATTCGCCCAGAACCACAAGCGGTTTGGAAAAAAATATATACCCAAGCGGAATGGGAAAAACAAGCTCACGTTAAATTTATTTCTAAATCCTCTTCAAGTGGCGAGTGGAAAATGTTGAAGAAAATGCCTGAACAATGGCATATTGAGTACCCCTTGAATAGTATTCAACACCGCACCCAAACATTAGATTTCAGATTGGGCTTAACTTCGTTTAAACACGTAGGTATTTTTCCTGAACAAGCATGTAATTGGGATGTGATTCATCAATTTTTAGTAGGCTTAGATAAACCAAAATTTTTAAATTTATTTGCATACACAGGCGGAGCTTCTATTGCCGCTCGTGCAGCTGGTGCTGATGTAACACATGTAGATAGTATCAAACAAGTGGTAAGTTGGGCAAATGAAAACATGCAAAACTCCCACTTAGATAATATCCGTTGGATGGTAGATGATGCGCTTAAATTTGTAAAAAAAGAACAACGTCGCGGAAATTTATATCATGGTATTATTTTAGATCCCCCTGCATTTGGCCACGGCCCTAATGGTGAAAAATGGAAATTAGAAGATAATATTTTAGAAATGATTGATAGTGTGTTACAAATCTTAGATCCTAAACAACACTTGTTAATCCTCAACGCATACTCTTTAGGTTTTTCAGCACTAGTACCACAAAATTTATTAAAGCCATTTGCAACAAAACATAAATCGAAATTAAGTATAGGCGAATTATATTTAGAAGCAAAAAGTGGTGTTAGCTTGCCATTAGGTGTTTGGGGAAGATTAGAGAAAAAATAATTTTACTGTTAAAAAATTGTAATTCCAATTTGATTACATAAACAAGGTCAATATAATATATACTTTCATCGCGTTATTGAAACTATCATTTATTTGACGACGTATGAAGCACTCCCTATTTAATTTCCTTCTATTAGCATTGTTTATTATTAGCGGAAGCTATAATTTATCAGCGCAAAAATCAGACTCTATTATGCTAATTAATAGAAAATATAAACATGAGGTTGGTATTGATGTTCAAGGGCTTATTCAAAGAAATTTGGGTTCAACACTTATTTTAAAAATAAAACGAAAAGAAAAATTAGTTAATCTAACCGGCAGTAAAAACTTTAGATTCCAACTAAATTTAAGCGGCACCTTTCCTGTTTCAGAAAAGACTACACAAACAGATTCTGTTCAGTATCATTATAGTAATAAAGGAGCAAGTTCATTTACAATTCAACCCATGTTTGGCATTGAACGTATTAAGTTTTACAGAAAATTCAATTTTTATTATGGTGTAGATTTTGGTCCATATTACTCATATATAGATAATGGTTATATGGTTTTTAAATATACTTATTTAAATAGTGGCACTTATGGTTATAATGCTAGTAACGGCTTTCCTGTTGAAACTCAATCAAAAAAATATGGCGTTTCTGTTGCTCCATTTATTGGTATAAAATACCGTATTTCTTCTCATTTCAGCGCTAGTTTGGAGTCTTGCTTTTATTTATCCTATTTTATAACTAAAGAAAAAAGTTACAATATCCCCTATTATTATAACCCAAGTAATTCAACTGTATTAATAAGTGAAAAAACCACTCACGGCTTTGATTTTTCCATGAAATATCTTCGATTTCTAACTATTAATTATCATTTATAAAAAGTAGTCATTTCTTACTTCAAATAACTCACGGCGATGATTTGTATTTTTCGTTCCATGGCAGCATAAGGACTGTATACGGAGTTTCGCACGTCTTTGACATCATCACTTACTTTACTTACTGGTAACTCACCAATGTCTTCATTCGTAAATTCTATGCTTCCTTCAGTAGGATTTGTATTGTTGACATACTTAACAAATTCTCCATTGTTATATTCTAAAAAATAATTTTGCAAACTACTGATGCGTCGCTTTGCTAAATTTACATTATAATCAGTGCTTGCTAATGGGCTACAATAACCTTTCATGGTGATTTTTACTTTTTCGCCACGAGCTAACACCTGTTGTAATAATAAGGCAAATTTTTCCAAATCTTGCATGCCAGCATCAACGCTATCTTCAAAGAAATTCTCTACGCGATTTTGTGCTAAATTTTTAATATCTCCTTCTAGTCCTTTTGTGTATTCTGCAAAATATTTTTGTTTCAATACTGTATAGTCCTCATACGTTTTTTTATAATTCTTTTTCGTAACAATTACCTTTGTTTTTGGTTCTGGTTCGTCATTATGAAAATACAACGTTAAAGGGCACAATACTTTCATTTGATTAATAATAAGCGCTGTTGTGTCAATAGGCTTAGGGGGCTCTGTTAATGGCGTTATAGGGAAGCTATAAATATCATTACAGCAACTCGGCTTGTCTTCAAAATAAGAACCTATGCGATTTGAAGAAATATAAGCCTTATCTTTTTTAGAATTAATGCTATAATAAATGTCGTTATAACTACTGTTAATAGGATAGCCTAAGTTTTGTGGTTCAGAAAATTCGTTGTTTTTAAATTCAGTTTGAAAGATGTCGAAATTACCTAACCCCTTATGCCAAGTACTGCTAAAGTATAAGGTATTGTTTTCTTTCACATACCAAGGTGTTATTTCATCCTCTATGGTGTTGATTTTTTTACCAGCATTAATAGGTGTTTCAAAAGACTCATCGCTATTCATATAAGCATACCAAATATCCATCGCTCCTTCTCCTGAACCTCTATCGCTTGCAAAAAACAAAGCACTCTTCCCATTTATTTCACTAAAGCAAGGTTGCGTAGTATTACTTCCATCTACATTTATGGGAGATGGTAATTTTTTTAAATCAGTCCAATGACTCTCTTTAAAATCAGAGACATATATTTCACATTTATACTGCGTTGCATTTATTGCGCCACAACGGGACACAAAAATCTTTGTAAACTCTGCATTAAAACTTGTATTCGCATTATGAATACCGTTTTTATTAAACAAACTATCCAACTCTTGCGCTTTCAAAAATTTATTTTCTTTTACTGGTGATTTATGTGCCGTGTATAATTTATTATATCCTACACCATTTACATCACTTTTAGATTTATCTCTTAATGATGAAAAGTAAAGAGTGCTGTCATATTCGAAAGGCGCATACTCACTTACTTTCGAATTTACCATACTATCCAAATGAACAATTTTTACATCAACAGGGTTTTTAATTAATATTTGTGCAATATCACAAGCTTCAAATTCTTGTTTAGCTTTTAACGCCAACTGTTTTTTTGTTTTGTCTTTGCTATTACGCTGTTTCTTGTAAAATTTATCAAAGTATTTTTTTGCATCCTTATATTTTCCTGTATTTTTAAGCTGTGTAGCTATGTGGAAAGGAACTTCTACATACGTTTTTCCATTGTCTTTTTTATAAATTTTTTCGTACCAATGTAAAGCGGTTGCGTTATCATAATTCAATCGAGAAGCATCTGCAAATAATAATTGATATTCTATATTTGAAGAATCTTTTAAAATGACCTGATTATATATTTGAGCGGCTGACGAATAATCTTTAATGCTCATGGCATCAGAACCTTGCTTCAAAAATTGTTTGATGCTTTGAGCTTGGCCATTGACAATAATTGTCAAGCAAAGCATGAAAATATAACTTGTTTTTTTTAGCATAATTGTATTACATATAAATAGGACAAACACGCGTTTTAGGCGTAAATGGAATTATTTTTTTGAAAATATACGTGACATAAAATTCTATTGCTCCTTTGCGATTAGTTGCAGCAGTGAATTTGCTGGTATTAATATCATAACTTATGCCTACTGTTAGGGTTTTGAACTGGTAGCCTATGCGTGCAATCGCAGCGTCTGAGGTTCTATAATACAAGCCCATAGAAATAGATTGATTATTCTTGTCTGCCAGTAAATAGCGTAATTGAGCTCCAGGAATGATTTCATTATATTTACCTTGATGTGAATAAAGTACTTCAACTACAATATCCAATTTAGGAGCTATTGGATATTGAACACACAAATAATTATTTAATTTAGCATCTACTCGAACGCTTGTGTTGTTTTGATAAGTAATAGTAGGATTTGTAAAATGATGGTAAGAAATTCCATATTGAATAGATGTTCTTTGTTTTAGTATATATTGAACTGCAGTCCCTAAATTAAAATCACCAAACGTGGTTGAGTTTTTGGCAAAAGCTTCTCCTGTATTATTTGATGAACTATAGGAATTACCTTGATATTGCTCATCAAAAGTCATGCGATTATAACTAAACCCTCCGTTTGATATACCTGCTGTAACTCCAGTTGTCCAAAGAAGTGTTGAGTCTTTATTTAATTTATGAATATAAGAACCAGATACATATAATTGATTGGTATTGTAATACGTATCTCCTGCTTTATCATTATTAAAATAAACACCTATACCAAAACAATCACTTTTCATTTTCTTGGTTTTAAATCTTCCATCAGCTGCAATGGAAATCGTTCGGTATGGAACCGGAACACTTGTCCACTGACTTCTATAAATGGCATTAACTCGGTAATCGCCATCAAATAAGCCTGTAAAGGCAGGGTTAAGGTTTAATACTGATCCATTATATTGAGAAAAATGGATGTCTTGACTATACGTTTTAAATGCATAAAAAGAAAAAACTACAACACAAAGCACGCAACGAATGAAGTGTTTTGCAGCTCCAATTTTTTGTAAAGTATAATGGTAAAAACTATTCACTGTTATCTTATTAATGTCACATTTCCTTTTCTAAAAATCTCTTCGCTTCCCTCACTACATTTAGCTTTTACATAATAACCAAATACGCCTGGATCCGCTTGTTTACCTTTAAATATACCGTCCCAACCTTGTGTTTCATCATTGGTTTCAAACACTAATTCACCCCAACGATTATAGACTGCAAAATAAAATATTTCATATTTTGGTCCACGAATTCTAAACACATCATTATGCCCATCATTATTTGGCGTAAATGTATTAGGGATAAATAAATCAGGATTTGCATTGATATTGATTGTTTGCGCCACTAACGTATCTGCACAATTAATAGAATTTGGAATAAAGGTTACTAGGGTTATAGGAAAATTTCCTGTTGTTAAAAAGTGATGTAAAGGGTTTTGTGTACTAGATGAATCGCCATCTCCAAAATTCCAATGCCAAACCGTTGTTGTGCCTGGAGGTCCTTGGGCAGAACCTTTAAACTCAACCATATTGTCAGAACAAGGAACTGCAGAAAATGTAAAATCTGCTTTAAATAAATTACTAATAGCAACAGTAGTTGTAACCGTGTCATTACACAAAGGTTTATTACTAACGTATGCTACTAAGGTTACTGAATAATTTCCAGTTCCAGGATAATTATAATTTGGGGTTGTAAGATGAGATGTATCCGCTAAAGTTGTTGGGTCACCAAAATACCAATTATAATTCAAGCTACTGCCCGTACTGTTGTTTCCAAAGGAAACACTCGTGGTTCCACAAATGGCCTGAGGAGCTTGAGCTGCAGCAACAACAAGACTCGGACAAGGCTTTACAATTAATTGAAAATCTCTTTTTGTTTCACTCAAAAAAACACCATTACGATATTCCTTTACTTTTATTCCTATTACAAAATACCCTTGCAAATTTGGTGTCGCTGTTACTAAACCTGTTTGAGGATTTACGACCATTGGAATTCCACCAAGCATATTTGTTGTACTATAAGGTAATTTCCATGGTACATTATAAAATGGCGGCGGCACTGGAGTACTAGTACAGCTGACGGGAGGCGCTCCACAACTAACGCCAGTACTTGGCGCAATTGTACTTATGATTGGACAATAGCCATTCAACCCATTAAATGGTTGCCATAATTCATACACTAAAGAATCCCCATCAACATCAATTGCGCTATTGTCAAAAACCCATTGTTTATCGACACAAATAAAAGGAGGTGGCCAATTTTTAAAAACAGGGTTACTATTAATTGCTACAACTTCAGAACCAGGTATGCTGGCATAATAGGTGGCTCCTAAACACTCAGGATTAATAAGATTTAAAATATTAATATTTCGACAACAACGTTGATATGATAATTGATAACCTCCTATTAAAGGTGGCAACATAATCGTATCTATATAAGTAGTAACTTCATAACAAAAATCAAGTGGAGGAATTGTACATGGGTCACTAATGCTTGGGGCCAAAGTATCTAAGCCTCTAAACGACATTAATAAAGTTTGAATTGGATTGTTATTACTATCGAAAACACCAACAGTAGCAGGGTTATCAAACGGAGGAACTCCAACCCAGCAATCACGATAAACCGTTAAACGTATTTCATACTTATTAAATCCCAAATATTTATAGTTCATTTCACCACCCACAATATGTGTTGCAAATGTTTTAGTCTGTACCAAACATAATACAGAAAAAAATATAAATGCTATCAACAATCTTTTCATCCGTTTAAATTATTATTATTTATTGTCATATGGTTTACCCAGTTTAATCATTTAATTCAATCGCTTATGTTTTATTACAATGTTTCGTTGAGTGTTCCGCAATTGTGTTTTTGTTTCGGCAAACATGGGTATTTTATAAATTAAACTCTACTATTGTTACATGTAAATGGGGCAAACTCTTGATTTAGGAACAAACGTTTTTTGTTTTGCATGAATGTAAATGAATGAAATTTCAAATCCACCTTTACCTCCTGTTGCTCGTTTAAATTGAGAATAATTATAATCATATGAAACTTGAAGCCTCATGTTTTGATGCTCTATACCAACCGTAGCTATTGCCGCATCACCCATGCGCATAAACATTCCAATATTTAATTTTGTATTTGTTTTAGGTTCAATTGTATAATAATAAGATAATCCCACTAAATTTTCTTTAAAAGCTTGCTGTTGATTTCCATAATATTCGAACATGACAGCAGAAATTTGATTAAAACTATATTTTAATTGCAAGCTCTCTGAATGCCTCATTCTTAACAAAACACCCTTTGTGTCATTAAAAGAAATGTTTGGTTGATTGATGTGATTAATACCATAACCAATAGTTCCAGTTAAATGCTGTTTGAATTTTTTCTGAACGATTAATCCTAAAGAAAAATCTGTAATTAATTTTGACTGCCGAACAAAATTTTCTCCATTAGAAAGGCCTCCATTATAAATATCACCATCCCATTGCCTATCATAAGAAAGCTTGTTTGGGTCCACACTAATATTCGTAAGTCCTGCCAAAACTCCAAAGCCTACTATTAATCCTGTATCTTTTTTAAATGTGATTTTATGATTTATCGGCACTTTAAATTCTGTTATCGTATACTTTCCATCACCCGCCGCATCACGATTAAACATAATGCCAATCGCTTCGTTCGTGCCTTTAATTAATGATTTATTTAAATTAAAATCGACACCAAAACTCATTGTATTGTAAGGAACCTTTACGCTTTGCCATTGATTTCTGTAATTAAAAATAAAACGTAAATCTCCTTCGAACATCCCTGCATTAGCAGGGTTTTGATTGAGTGGAGACATTTGCCAATTTGAATAATGAGGATCTTGAGCAAATGCGTTACATACTCCAACTACCAATAGAATTGCTCCTATTCGTTTTACAAAAGAGTTATGTTGCTTCATCCATTTCATCATCGCATTAATGTAATGTTTCCTTTTTTAAACGACTCTTGCCCATTATTGCATTTGAACGTCATGTAATATCCATAAACACCTTGGTCAAGCTGCTTCCCTTTAAATAAACCATCCCAGCCAATTTTAATATCATTTGTTTCAAATAATTTCTCGCCCCATCTATCATAGATAGTTAAGTAAACTTCTGAAATAAAATTACTTCGAATAAATAAAATATCATTAATTCCATCTCCATTAGGTGTAAATCCGGTAGGCAAATACACAACGCCTTCATTACACTCATTCGTTTGAACATCAATAAAAATTGTTTTTAATAAATGCTTACAGTTATTTTGGTCCGTAAAATAAACACTATATTCTCCTGGTCTCAATGGCATAAAAGTAATAGTGTTATTCCCTGTATATGTAAATGGGATATCTGGTATTAATGAAATAGTTCCGGTATAAGTGAATCCACTTAACGTTATCACTTCGCTTTGCCCTAAAGTAAGGGTACTAGCTGAAACCGAAATTGATGCTGTATTATAAGTAAAAGGGAAAACAAAAACAGTTGTGCTTAATTGACTGAAACAAGTATCAATGCCTTTTACAACACCAATGGTGACGGTATAAATAGTAGTAACAGGCGGAAAAGCTTTAGGATTTGAAATTGAGGCATTTGTTAAATATTGTGTTGGTGCCCAAGAATATATCACTCCACCACTTGCTTGCAATTGAACCGTATCTGGAACACATTTAAAAATTGATCCATTTACTACAACTGGAGAAAATCCAGAAAGATTTAAAATTTGATTACTTGAATCTTTACACCCGAAACTATTTGTAGCTAATAACGAAACGGTATAAATACCTGTAGCGCTATAAAAATACAAAGGGTTTTGAGTAGTGCCGAAATTTCCATCGCCATAATTCCATGCCCAGCTTGTGGGTGTTATAGTTGATGCGTCAGTAAATTGCACATTATTACTGCATCCGCCAATACTATAAGTAAACGCAGAAGTTATTTTTGGATATACTGTAATGGATGTTGTTAATGTTTTGATACACACTTTTCCCAACAAACTATTTTGCTTAACAGTTACGGAATATATAGTGCTTGAAGTGGCAGTACAAATTGGATTTCCAATAAAAGGATTTGATAATCCTACACTTGGCGTCCACGTATAACTGACGGCTCCTTGAGCTAAAAATGGCACAGCTTGGTAACTACATTTAGATATAGGTGGATTAATACTCAATGAATCAACTGGAACGATAATTGTTTTTGAGATTGAATCTTTACATCCAAAAGTGTTAGTAGTGACAAGCTTAACTGTGTATGTTCCCGCAGTAGCAAATGTATGTGTTGCGTTTTGTGTTGATGCAAACAAAACTGAATTTAAAAACCATTTTGATGGAACTGTAATTGGATTAGATTGATTTGTAAATTGAACTATATTAGAACAAGAATCGACGGTGGCAGTAAATCCAGCTACGGGCTGCGGAAACACATTAATAACTAGGTTAGCGGTATCATATAAGTTATTACAAATAGATGTTTTTACATATAAATGAACTGAATAAGTGCCTGACGCCGTAAATGTTTTGATTGGATTAAATACTTGAGAGGTGGTGTCATTATTTCCAAAGTCCCACAAATAACTATGTCCGACCGTACTCGTATTATTAAAATTAACTGTCAACGGAGTGCAACCGCTTAAAGTGTTCGCCGACATATTTGCTTGAGCAGAATTTAATTGAAAATCAACTTTAAAAACGCCGTTATTACAATTAGTTGATTGATTGATGTTTGTGCCATATAGTGCAGAAGGCCATGCTCCAGGGCTAACAGGAAAATCATCATTTGCCCCACAACCCGCGCATACGGATTGATAAATAATTCCTCTTTTATCAAAACGACTTGTTCCGCCATCTACATGTTCATGACTTAAGGCGCCTCCAAAATAACTTCCAAATAAGATGCTATTCATGTTTGGGCCAAGTACCATTAAATAAAAATTATAAGAATCTGTAGTCGATTGAATGGCGTTACTCGTAAGAGGCATGCCTGTTGTTGGATTTAAAAAAATAATATTACCACCCCACCCAGAAATATAAATGTTGCCAGCGCAATCAACCGAAAACGCAGATGGAGAAATGTTTATTGTTCCGTTTCCATTCCCAAAAACAGTCGAAGCAATTAACGTGTTTAATTGAGAATTAAGTATTTGAATAAACTGTTTGCTATTTGGATTCGAATAAACGCCTGAGGTTATAGGCATGTTTCCTAAAGACTGGCCATACAAATAAACCTGTTGTTGTTTATCTAATTGCACAAAATAACTTTGGTCATAATTATTTGTCCCGATAAAACTACTATGCATTATAGCTGATCCATTTGCTTTTATTTTACAAACGTAACCATCACATTTACCACCGCCATAAGTTGTAATATAACTTCCTGCTGTCACAGGAAAATCGGAACTACGAGTCCCTCCTGTAATATAAATGTTTAAGGTGTCATCTAAAGCTAAAGAATAGCCCGCGTCATTGTCGCTACCGCCTATAAAAGTACTAAATGCAAGAGAACTAAGATTAGAATTAAATTTTACAAGCACAGCATCTTGTTGGCCACCAAGCGTGTTGTCTATCGCATTTTGGGTAGGAAAATCACTCGACTTTGTACTACTATAAATATAGATATTAAACAAACTATCAATTTGAATTTCTCCACGGTATTGATCTCCATAATTATACTGCAATGAATCTGGTGGAAATTCAGTTACTGATCCAAAAGGTGAGCTATAGGAAACAATTACATTATTATAATTAATGCCATCATTGCCTGAACCACCAATATAAGTAGAAGCCATCAACGTGTTTCCAGTAACGTTTAATTTTGCCACATAAATATCTGTTCCGCCATTAAACGTTGTGCCATTAAACACAAAGGCAATTGGTACGCCTCCATTAAATGTATTGTCATAACAACCACTCGTAGTAGGAAAATCAACAGACCCTGTGGCTCCATATAAACATAGGTTGTCATTTTTATCTACAATTAAACTCGTCACAATTTCACTAGATCCAGCACCACCTATGTAAGTAGAATATTTTAAAAAAACACCAGAAGAATCATATTTTGTAATTACTACGTCGGTATACCCAGGCAAACTATTATAACTTACATCGTATGCGCCAACTGTAGTTGGGTATCCAACATCAAAACAAGTGCCTCCAGTATATAAACTTCCACGAGAATCATACGTGGCCGTCATTCCAAAATTATCTGCTGTACTGCCACTAGATGCGGCAAATACAAGCAACGGATCAATAGTTAAATCGATAGAATGATTATAGTCTTTTAATAATTTGAATGAAACTGTGTTTTTATCTAACACAAATTTGCTTGGTATTTCAATCGTATCTCCTTCTATTAGCTGATAAACAAAGGGTTTCTGTTCGATTGATTCGCTCACGGAAGTACTAATATACAATGCCCCGTTTTTTAGCTTCATCTTTTCTATGCCTGTATACTGCAACTTCACCGATCCTGGATTTCCATCTGGATGTATAATAAAATTATACTTAATAGACTGGCTACCGCCATTATATACCGCGTCAATTCCTCGATATAAATTTTTAATAGAAATATTTTTATAATGGTTAACATTTGAAGACCAACTGCTTTTATTGTTTCCTATAAAGTAATTCGAATAATCCTCATAAGCTGTATTTGGGATAATTAATGGTTCTGGATTTGCGCCGACATAATTAATGCTATAGGAGTGATACTTCAAGCTTGGCGCCATTATTCGACCTAAATGACGATTACGATAATTGTCTTTATCGTACAAATGAAAAGTGAGTTTTGCGTTTTTTTCAATAAATAACGCCCCTCCATCCAATTGTGCTCTATATTTAATGTTAGAATCCCATTGCTTTTTATTTTCTGTGAACCGAACAAAAGATTGGGCGTGTTGGTTTGGTGTTTTAACTCGTTGAGCAAATCCACTTAACCCCATGCTAATTACTAACGTTATGATTTTCAGTCTAATCATTCAAAGTAAATATATAAAAAAACCCCGATATATCATATCGGGGTTTATATTTTATAAAGGCTTATTGCTTAAATAAGCGTTCCGTTTTTCTTAGCTTCTTTTGTTTGCTTAATAATTTGAATAGTCCAATAAACTAATAAACCAAAAATAATAAGCCATAAAATAATGTTAGGGCCATGACCAATTTTTTTCATAAGACGGAAAATTTTATAAGAAAAATCACCGATACCATAAAACACATCTGTCATTGTTACCATTAAAGAAATCATTAAAGCGCTCATAACTATTATTTTTGTAAGTTTACAGCACAAAAATATAATTTTTTTCTATAACACCGCAATTTCTGCTTAAAATGTTTGTTGCTCCCCTTAAAAATAATATCAAATCAGCCCTGATTATTCTTTTATTAACCAGTTTTACATTGTGGGGTTTTACGTTTTTAATTACAAAACAGCCTATTAGTGAGTCGGTTGAAGCTAATCATATTCTTTTTCACTTATTTTTTACTAATCATCTGTCGGTTATCGGCGCTCAATTTATCAGCCTATTTTCCATACTACTTGGTGCTTTTTTTGTTAATTATATTGCAATTGAACAAGAAATCACTTCAAAAACCAACTACATACCCGCTTTTTTATATATTTTATTTGCATTTTCTTCTGCTAAAAATCAAGATATCGAACCAATATTAATAGCCAATTTATTTTTACTGCCTTCTATTTACTTTTTAATTTCAAGTTATAGGCAAGACTTAGCATTATCTTCCTGTTTTTTAGCAGGGCTATTTTTAGGCTTAGCCTCATTCTTCTATATTTATTTTTTAATTCTTTTTCCAATAGTGTTTATTGCACTTTTAATTTTAAAATCTTTTAATTGGAGGGAGTGGGTTTTGTTATTAATCGGTTCAGGAACGCCCTTATATTTTTATATAACGTTTGGGTATCTTAATAACAATGAAGTAGGAGCTTTTGATTTATTAAGAAACAGCTTCTCAAATACTGAAACCCCAATAATTTCAGAATACTATTTATTGTTTTTTGTTTTCATTATTTTTATTCTTGTTTTAGCTATTTTTCATTATTTTAGTAAGGGCTTCGGTAATAAAATTAAAACTATTAAAATCAAATATGTCTTACTTTGGCTTCTCTTGTTATCTCTGTTTGTCATATTCTATAAACAAAACACAGACATGATTTTCTTACCCAACATTATTCCTTTAAGTATTATTATTGGGGATTATTTGTCAGAAATAAAAAAAATAAAAATTGCAAATACATTGTTATTTCTGCTAATGGGTGGCCTCTCCATTATATACTGTCACGTATTAGGAATGTTTTAAAGTTACTTTTTTTTCTTAAAACCATAAGCTTTAAACACGGCATCAACTTCGTTATACCAAGCTTGGCCATATTTACGAATTAAAGGCTCTTTCAAAAAAGCATATACAGGAACATTTAGTTGAGCACCGCATTCGCAGGCCGCTTTACAAATATGCCAGGAATGGTAGTTAACCGCGTCGTATTCTTTATATTCCGTAATTCGGATAGGATATAAATGGCAAGAGATTGGCTTCTTCCAATCATCCACAAATTTCTGCGTTTGACCTTCTAAATAAGCTTGTTCAATAGCGCATTTGGCAATATTTTTTTCATCAAAAAAAACAAAGGCGCATTCTGCACCATCACTTACTAAGGTTGTTGTATAATCTCCATCAGAATCCAAAACGTACGTGCCGTTTTTTTCGACAGCAGTTATACCTTTAGCATTCATATATGGTTTTACAACTGGATAAATAGCATCCAAAATTTTTAACTCTTTTTTATCCAAAGGAGCGCCACTATCGCCTGAAACACAGCATTCTCCCTTGCAGGCGTTTAAATCACAAACAAATTCTTTTTCAAATATGTCTTCGGAAATAAGGGTAGAGCCTATTGATATCATATTGCAAAAATACCAAAATTAATTAGATTAATTTGATATGATCTCTATTTTTGATTTGTCAATTCTTCCCAAAACTCTGCGCCACGACGAGTATGAGGTATCACAATAGTACCGCCCACAATATTAGCTACCGCAAAAATTTCGTACACCTCAGCGGTAGAGCAACCTTGTTCAAAGCACTTTTCTAAATGATATTTAATGCAATCATCGCAACGAAGCACCATACTAGCTACTAAGCCAAGCATTTCTTTTGTTTTTACGTTTAAAGCACCCTCGCTATACGTTTGCGTATCTAAGTTAAATAAGCGCTTAATCACTAAATTATCTTTGCTTAAAATTACCTCATTCATTTTAGCGCGATAGCTATTAAATTCTTCTATTTGTTTTGACATGCGATGATGGTTTAATTTTTAAAACTGAAAATATATAAATGGTTGCATTTCGCCACTTACTAATTGGTAAAAACAAAACACAAAAATGACTACTACTAAACTCATAGCGGGTAAAGGTAAATTTGAAAATTGATTTCTGTATTTTTCTTTTACTCGTTCCGGAATCCAATGAATAAGATAACCTAAGGCTATCACTAAAAAAACTACTGCATACCCTTTTATAATAGTTAAGGTAAGGACCCCACCAAAATGATTATTTATTCTATCAAAAATAAGATGAACGGTATCTAAACTATCGCTTCTAAAAAAAATGCGAGTAAAACTAATAAAAGTTAATGTTACAAAAACTAGTAATCCTTTTACTAAAAACGAATTAGAGTTTTTGAATGGCGAAATGTTTAACCATAATTTATGTACCACTAATCCTAGTCCGTTTAGTCCGCCCCAAATAATAAATAACCAGGAACTCCCGTGCCAAAAGCCTCCAAGTAACATCGTTACCAATAAATTAATATTGGTATTAATGCTCTGTTTAACTTTTGGAAAGAAATATGCCAACACTACAAATACGATAGCTAACGCTAATAGTACTAATAGTAACCAAATTTTACCAGTCAATAAAACCAACACGACTGATAAAAATGCCATGCACAAATAAGACCCAATAGTGCCTTTTTTATTTCCACCCAATGGAATGTATAAATAATCTTTGAGCCATGAGGAAAGTGAAATGTGCCAACGCTTCCAAAACTCACTCACATCTTGAGCTTTGTAAGGTGATTTAAAATTCGTTTTTAATCGATACCCTAACAGTAACGCCACGCCAATTGCAATATCTGTATAACCACTAAAATCTGCATAAATTTGAAGAGAGTACCCAAAAATGCCAAATACGGCTTCAACACCCGAATAATAATTAGGGTTATCAAAAATGCGATCAATATAATTTACAGCAATATAATCTGCCAGAATTTTTTTTCCTAAACCATTTAATATCCAAAAAATAGCTAATCCAAATTCTTTGCGCTTTAAATTATAAGGCTGATATATTTGGTATAAAAATTCATTAGCTTTTACAATAGGTCCAGCAACAAGGTGCGGGAAGAAACAAACAAAAAACCCGTAATCAAAAATAGATTTTACAGGAGTTACTTTTTCTCGATAAATATCTATTGTATAAGAAATGGATTGAAACGTAAAAAATGAAATTCCAACTGGTAAAATTAATTTATCAATAGGATCCTTGGTTCCTAAAAAGGTATTGCTAAACTGAGCAAAATGATTAAAGAAATGTAAGTCTGTTCCTGCTAATTGATTGGCGCTTTCAGTGAAAAAATAAGCGTATTTAAAATAACACAATAAGCCTAAATTAAGTAGCATACTTGCCGTTAAAAATAATTTCTTATTGCTTGCTGATTTACTCTGATGAATGAGCTTTCCCCAGTTATAATCACTACAAATAGTAAAAATAAGTAGTATTAAAAAAACACCGCTCGTTTTGTAATAAAAGAAAAAACTAACAAATAATAAGTAAAAAGTACGAAGCGTGTTTTTTTTATATAGTAAGGAATATATACCTAATACAACAGCAAAAAATGCCCAGAAATAGAGTTGGGTAAAAATAACAGGCTGTCCCTTCACGTAAAGGAAATAAGATTTTAGATTTGTGAGTATATCGCTTAACATTTATCTTACAAAAGATTCAAGTATTAAGATTAAAGATTGGCAATCTTAATATTTTCATCTTGCTACTTTTTTACTTTATTTTACTATTATACTTATAACTTCTATCAATAGCATCAAACATTAAAGTGGCTAAAATCTGATAGCCTTTACCGTTAAAATGAACTTTGTCTTTGGCTGCCAGTCCAGCTTTTTGCCATTTGTAAATAGATTTATATCCTCCCATCACAGCGTATAAATCATATACTGAGGCATGATGTTTTTCCATTAATTCAAACATTGCTTCTTCTGCTTTTATGGGACGCTTGTTAGCGATTCTTCTAGTCATATAATTATCTGTAACTGTTGTAAATAAAATAGCACAATTGGGCGACACGGTTTTTACTAATGAAATTAAACTGTCGTAATTAGCGATAAAATGTTCTTTTGAAAAACTGGTGCTGTGCGTATCATTGACTCCTAAAGAAAAAATAACTAAATCGGGGGGGATGTTTTCTAATTCATTTGCAAAATCCTGGCAACGTAAATAGGAAGACGTACTTGCCCCATTAACACCAATGGCAGCATAATAAAAGCCTGGGTTATTGTTTTCAATACTGAATCCACGTATCATGAAATCTTTCACATTCGTGTCTTTTCGAACCAAATTAAAATTGATTGAGTCTATATATGATTCAAAAACAAATTCGGTATAACTTTCCTTTTTAAAATCTTTTCTCACAAAATTTAATCCTGTTTGATTGGTAATTGACAACTCAAAACTTGGATTAAAATTATGATAGATTCTCAAAGAATTAAAAGATTGATGATGATTGTTTTTTAACAAATTAAATCCAAAGGTATTAGAGCTATCATTTGTAACGCCTGCCATTCCAGCCAAACCAAGGTTATCGCACATTTCTTTCGCCAAAGCACTTCGTTTGCGAATCCATTTTCCGGTAGTAAATGATTTGAAAAAATGCGGACTATTAGTATTCACGATTTTAAAAGGAAAAATAAAAGTGCCTCCTCCTTTAAAATTTCCTAACCCTTGAAAACCATCCATTAACACCTCTGTCCAAAAACCCGCCTGAATATGCGAACCGCCAAAATGCATGATGGTTACTTTTTTTCTTTTCCCATCTCGTAACTCATCAATTTTTTTATAAAGCTGCATAAAATCAGAACTATCTTTACTGAAATATAACTTACTCTTGTCAAGGTTTACAAACGATGGAACTTGCGCCTTTAATAGGGACATAAGACAACAAAGACAAAGAACTAAAGAGACTTTGATTTTATAAATATGAATGATTTTATGTTGTTTTGACATTTTGCTTTTTAATCTTTTTTGTCAATTAATACTTTCTGCATTAATATGCATTATTTCTCTTATTTCCCTTAACTCTCTTTGTCCCATCCATCCTATTTCTTACTCTTTTCAAACGCATTATAATCATTTATCAAAGAAGAATAAAGTAATACGGCAATTTTTCGAGCACCACCCGAGCTAAAGTGTATGTAGTCTTTTGCTCCAATACCTTGTTCTACCCAAGACACCATACTGTTTCGTCCGCCCATACAGTTATACATATCAAAAAATGCACAATCGTATTCAAATGCGGTTTTTTTAATAGCATCACGCAAACTTTCAAGTTGCGGATGAGTCACATAATCTGCCCCTTCTTTCACACTCATATCAGCTGGGCCAATAACTAAAATAGAAGCTTGAGGAGCAATTTTTTTAATGATAGCGATTTGTGCTTTTAAATATAATCCGAAATTATCAGCTTGTTCTTTAGTTTTTATATATGGTAAAGAATTGCCGCCAAATTGTAAAATAATTAATTTAGTATTTAAATAATCGTAAAAGCTTTTTAATTGTCCGAAATTAATTTGATTAAAAAACGTTCCTGAACTTCCTCTTAAACCAAAATTATCTACCATTATGCCTTTGCTACCTTCAAGCGAAACACCATAAAAATCAGGGCTATCTTTGCCTTTAAACTTAAACTCATGCAATAACGCTGCTTGATTTAAATTAAATTCTTTGATATTAAAATTACCTCCACTCACTAAAGAATCCGAATTGTTGAGTGAACCATTTTCATACAATTCAACATGCGTTTTCGATTGAGACCCTCCATAAAATAATTTTATTTTTTTGAAGGCCGTTGCTTTTACTCCGCCGTTTTTACTCGTCACAATTTTTACCCAAGCCGATTTGTATTGTGTTGTATCTGCAATGGTTCTGTATCCATTAAACCTTGTTATATTAGCCAATGCGCCAAAATTTGTATGCTTTACTCGCTTATCTTTTCCTGCAAAAACAGGGTATCTATCCCAATTAGGGCTCCACGAAATCTTATTAATCACACTAGGTGCAACAGGCATAAACGAAATTAATCCTGGTCCTTCGCCTCCAAACTGGCTTTGTAATTTTAAACGTAAATAATCACTGATTCTATCTCCCTCTATCTGCGAATCTCCATAATGCAGTATGCGAATGCTTTTTTCCTCTTTACTAATTCCAGCCAAAGAATTAAAAAAATTTGCCATGGCGCTTTTAGTAGCATTTTTATATTGAATGCTTGTGTTTAATTTGACAGCTGTGTCTTTTAATTCAATCTCATTAATTTCTGCAGTATCACTATAAGTTTCTGTTACTTTGTCCTCTGCATCAGACAACGCTATAATGCTTGATATATCGGTGTGTTCAGGTTTTTTTTCTAAAAATAAAGAAGCAAATGTTGGGTAGTTAATTGTTAAATCTTCAGTAACATAAAAACCTTTATCAGGAAATATCATACTGATAAGGCCAAACATAAAAAATGTGAGTCCTAAGAATAATAATGTATGAAACGGTTTATGCAACAATGGATATATTAATTAGCAATTTGCTAAATACTTTAATCAAAAAAGACGCCGATGCAATTAGTTTTTCACAATATTCATGTAAATAACATTCATTATAATTCTTCAAACGAATTGCCAAAAATTATAAGCAGAATTTAATGTAAATTAGTAGCCTATAATATGCAAAAAATAGCCACCTTTATCTCTTATGTTTTTCAACCATTATTAATGGCTACTTACGGTTGCTTATTCGTTTTTTTTGGACTGCATACTAGTATTTACGCCATTTATACGCCATTTAAAACAAAAATAGCTATTATTTTAATGGTGTTTGTATTTACCTTTTTTATTCCCGTTTTTAATTTATTGATTCTTTATAAATTAAAATATATTTCTTCGCTTCGTATGGAAAACCGCCAAGAACGAGTCTTTCCACTTATTATGACTGCCTTATGTTATTTTGGGTTGTTTTATTTAATTTACAATTTTAACATTTGGCCAGCCATTAAGTTATTTGTGTTAGGTGGCGGTATATGTATATTATTAGCAGCTATTGTTACTGTTTGGTGGCAAATAAGTGCTCATTTAATAGGAATTGGCGGCGTTTTAGGTGTTTTGTTAGCACTTTGTTATTATATGCAAATGTCTATTATTATTCCTATTTCTGGCTGTATACTTCTTGCGGGCATAATTGGATTTGCTCGATTACAATTAAAAGCACATTCGCCAACTCAAATCTATATTGGATTTTTGGTTGGTTGTAGCGTGCAATTTAGTTTATTTGCCTTAGCTCAACAATTTAGATTTTTATAAAATGAATTTAATAACAGGAGCAACAGGATTAATAGGTGCACATGTCGCTTTTCAGTTATTAAAGCAACAAAAAACCGTTGTGGCAATAAAACGAAACAACAGTGATATTGCGAAAACAAAAAAACTGTTTTCCTATTATTCATCTGATTACAAAAATCTATTCGAGCAAATAAAATGGATAGAGGCTGATGTGTGTGACATCTATTCTTTATTAGATGCTTTAGATGGTATAGATACTGTTTATCATTGCGCTGGTTTTGTTTCCTTTAATAAAAGAGACACGAAACAAGTATATAAAATTAATGTCGAAGGAACCGCTAACGTTGTTAACGCTTGTTTGGAAAAAAACATCAAAACACTTTGTCACGTAAGTTCAATTGCCACACTGCAAAATCCTGATATTACCACTAACATAAACGAAACCATTTATTGGAAATCATCTCCGCATGCAAGCAACTACGCTATTAGCAAGTATAATGGCGAACGTGAAGTGTGGCGAGGTATTGAGGAAGGATTGCAGGCAGTCATTGTAAATCCAAGCATTGTTTTTGGTCCTGGTTTTTGGAATCAAAGTTCTGGTAAATTAATTTCAACTTGCTATAAAGGTACTCCTTTTTATACTAACGGATCTAGTGCTGTTGTTAATGCCTTAGATGTTGCTACCTGCATGATTGCCCTTGTCGATAAAGGTCTTGTAGGAAAACGATATATTATTTCGGAAAGCAATTTGTGTTTTAAAGAAATCATCTCTGATATTCAAAAACAATTTAATAAAAAAGAACCGCAAATTACAGCTGGAAGACCCTTGTTAACTCTTGCTAAATGGGCAGAATCAATAAGTCGATTTTTTTCCGGGAAAGAACAACAGATATCAACTGATATTATCAATTCCATTTTAGAAAAAAATTCATACTCTACCGATCTAATCAAAAAAGAATTGAATTATGAATTTATATCGTTCCACGAAACCATAAAATTTATTTGCGCTGCTTATCTTAACGACCTTAAAAAATAAAAATCATGTCGAAATTTATTTATGGATTACTTTCCATATCACTCATTATTTTATTAGGAAATAAATGCGCTACCTCACAAAAGGCTATTAATAAAGAAACAACAGAAGTAGAAAAGCCTGCGCCAATTAATCACACAACTACTGCGATTTATGATTACACTCCTACCATTCCTTACTTTCCAGATTCAATATCAGAAATTACCATCAATTTAGTGGGCGATTTAATGTGTCATTTACCGCAAACAACTAATGCCAAACTAGGTAATGGCAACTATGATTTTAATCCAAGCTTCGAATACATTAAACCTTATTTACAAGATGCAGATATTACTATTGGAAATCTTGAAACAACTTTTGCAGGAACCTCACAACCCTATGCGGGCTATCCAGCCTTTAATTCTCCAGATGCCTATTGCAGTGCCATAAAAGAAGCTGGTTTTGATTTTTTAGTTACTGCTAATAATCATAGCATGGATACTCGCGAGGATGGTCTTTTGAGAACCATCGATGTTATTAAAAAAAACGGATTAGGGTATGCGGGCACTTATTTAAATCAACGTGATCATGATTCGATTCGTATCCTAAATATTAAAGGTATTAAATTAGGAATATTAAATTTTACATATGGAACAAATGGTTCTTATCCACAAAGCGAACATAAATACATGCTTAATGTTATTGACTCTGCCGGAATTACAGATGCTGTAAAAACAGCCAAACAAAAGGGTTCCGACATCGTATTGGTTTTTTATCACATGGGGTTAGAAAACATTACTGAACCAACTCAGGCACAAAAAGATGCTGTTCGTTTTGCTTTAGATGCAGGTGCAACGCTTGTTATTGGAGCACATCCTCACGTAATTGGCCCAACTAAAACCATCTACTCCTCTACAAATAGTGATACAGCATTTATCGCCTATTCTTTAGGGAATTTTTTATCTAATCAATATTGGCGTTATACAGATGCGGGAGTTATATTAAAGTTGACCATTCAGAAAAATATAACTAAAAACATAACATCTTATAAAAGCGCTAGCTTCATGCCTACATGGGTTTACAGGGGTGATGGCGGAAAAAAAATGCATATTTTATTTCCTGCCCAATGGGCAAATGATAGCACAAAACTACCTTCTTTTATTAATACAACGCATCATCAAAAAATGCTAGAAGCGTTTGAAGACACTAAGCTTATAATAACAAAATACAATAATCAAATTAAGCTGAATTCTATAAAATAATTGGATTTTTAGCCCCAGATTTAAAAAAAATCGCAAAAAATTTTGTATAATTATATAAAACTGTATCTTAGTGTTTTATTATACCTAAAGATTTTTACTAAGAAAGAATTATGCATATAGCAATTGCCGGAAATATTGGGTCAGGAAAAACTACTTTAACTTCATTATTAGCTAAACATTATAAATGGACGCCTCATTATGAAGATGCTGATGACAACCCTTATTTGAACGACTTTTATGATGATATGCAACGTTGGTCTTTTAACTTACAAGTATATTTTTTAAATTCTCGTTTTGGGCAAGTTCAAGAAATTAGACAAGGTAAACAGAAGGTTGTTCAAGACAGAACAATATATGAAGACGCCTATATTTTTGCGCCTAATTTGCATGCTATGGGTTTAATGACAACTCGTGATTACGATAATTATTTTACTTTGTTTAAATTAATGGATAGCTTAGTAAAAGCGCCAGATTTAATAATTTATTTAAGAGCATCAGTTCCAACTTTAGTAAAACACATACAAAAACGTGGTAGAGATTATGAAAACTCTATTCGTTTAGATTACTTGAAAAGATTAAATGAACGTTATGAAGCTTGGGCAACTACTTACGAAGGCGGAAAAATGTTAATTGTGGATATTGATGAAATTAATTTTTCGGAAAGTAAGGAAGATTTAGGTAAAATAATTCGTATGATTGACGGAGAAGTAAATGGTTTATTCAAATAAAATATAATAATTGAGTACGTATTCAAATAGCGAGAAAGAATTTGTTCATAATGAATATGAGCATAAACTTAATTACTTTAAGGATGGCAAGACTATTCTTGTTTCTCACTATGGATTTCTTTCTCAAGAAGTTATTTCTAAAATTGAAGGAGAAGTTGAGAATGTAGTAACGTATTTAGAAATTCCGAAAGGCCCACTAAAAAAGATTTTCTTTATTAGCGTAGAAACTCTCCAAAACATGCTTATTCATGGACAAAAAAGTACTGAAGGAGAACAGCCAAACTTTTTTATTGTTTCTAAAAATGGCGTAAAAATTGATATTATTTCGGCGAATTTAGTAGCAAATACATCTATACCTCATTTAGAAAAACAGATTGATACCATCAATTCTTTTGAAGACGAAAAAGCCCTTAAAACCTACTATTTAGAGCACTTAGAAAACAATCAATTAAGTGATAAAGGTGGTGCAGGATTAGGATTTATTACAATTGGCATGAAAAGCGGCAATAAACTAAAAGTAGAATTTAAACAAATAAATGATCAATTATCTTTGTTTATCCTTAACTCTTCTATAAGTCTTTAATTAGTTCCTAATTACAGTAGTTTAGAATCTAATATGAGAAAACACTTTTCTATAAAAAAAATACTTTTAGTTTTATCTCTTTTACTACTGTTTATCCAATCGTTTCGAATTGATAAATCCATTAAACCCATTGACAATTCAAAAGACTTTATTTCATTAACATCTCCCAATTCTGAAATAGCTCATATATTACAAACAGCCTGTTACGACTGCCACTCTAACCAACCTACATTTCCTTGGTACACAAATATTGCTCCTGTTTCATGGTGGATAAAACATCACATAGATGAAGGTAGTCATCACCTTAATTTTTCAGAATGGGGAACGTATGCTTCAAAAAGAAAACATCATAAATTAGAAGAGTGCGTGGAACTCCTTGAAAATAGTGAAATGCCACTGGCATCTTATACTTGGATGCATCAAGAAGCTAAGTTAACCGATGCGCAAAGATTAGTATTGGTCAATTGGTTTAAAGGACTAAAAGAGAGTTCCGGTCAATAAAGTTTAACTTTTATTTCAAATCTCTAAATTATTTCCAAATTCTTGTGCTTTAATAGCCAATTGTAACTCCAATAAATCTTTTTTTCTAATAACATACGTATTACTCCAGGTGTCATGCCACCCAACCTGACTTAGACAAGAAAACACTTCAAAAGGCACTACTCTCGCATAAGACCTTCCAACTATTTGCATAAAAGTTGGCTTCTCCCCGTATTCATTTACTACTATCCTACCTAAAATGAGCTTACCAGGAGAACTTTGTAAGCCAAATTCGAAAATGATATAATACCCTGGATATAACACTAAATAGGTTAACAGATTTAAAATTATACTGGAACTTCCAGAAGTCCAAAATTCACTAGCGCCTATCAATAAAGTAAATACACCTCCAACAACGCCTAATACAAGCAAAAATATATAAAAGAAAATTCTATCTAACATAAAATGTCCAAATCTAGGCCATCCATCAACATAGTTCACTTCTCTATAACGTACAAAACTCTTCTCCTCAAAAAAAGTTCCTCCTGAAGTATCTTTAACACGTGTCTTTTTAAGGTAACTTTCTTTTATTTCGGTAATTTTAGTTTTAGTGTTCATGCCCCTAATAATACGAATTTATATTATAAAAAACTGCCTGCGGCTATTATTGCAAATTTCAGTTGCTAAATTATTTGCACACCTACCCTAAAAGTGGTACTTTTACTCTCCATTTAGATTTAATCTAATTAAGGATAAGAACCAAGTAACTAACCATTAATTACTTACAAAATGATAACTGTTAGCAATGCAGCAAAAGAGCACGCTGTTAATTTAATAAAAGAAGAAAATAAACCAATCGATACATTCATTAGGGTTGGTGTTGATGGTGGTGGTTGTTCAGGGCTAATGTATAATTTAGTATTTGACAACATACTTAAAGAAGGCGATCAACTATTTGAAGACAACGAGATAAAAGTCGTAGTAGATAGAAAAAGTTTTTTATACCTAGTTGGTACAGAATTAGATTATAGTGGGGGCTTAAACGGAAAAGGTTTTATTTTTAAAAATCCTAATGCTACTCGCTCATGTGGGTGCGGAGAATCTTTTTCAGTATAACAGTTAAATAGTTTAGAAAGTACTCAAGTTATGAAAGTTGTTTTTAATTATTGGCAAACTTTTCAACTTTCTAAACCTTTGAACTTTCTAACTTAAATAAAATGGCAAACGACATATTAGAAGAACATATAAATAAAGATTACGAATGGGGCTTTACTACTGATATTGATGCAGATGAAGCGCCGAAAGGTCTTAATGAAGATATTATTAAATTTATATCTGCTAAAAAAAATGAGCCCGAATGGATGTTAGAGTTCCGTTTAAAAGCTTTTCGAAATTGGCAAAACATGGTTGAACCCGAATGGGCTCATGTATCGTATACAAAACCAAATTTTCAAGATATTATTTATTACTCAGCACCAAAACCTAAAAAAGAATTGGCGAGTTTAGATGAAGTAGATCCTGAATTATTAAAAACATTCGAAAAGCTCGGTATATCGCTAGAAGAGCAAAAGCGTTTAAGTGGGGTTCAAAGTAATATTGCCGTTGACATTGTATTTGATAGCGTTTCAGTAAAAACAACTTTTAAAGAAACACTCGCGGAAAAAGGAATTATTTTTTGTTCATTCAGTGAAGCTGTTCAAGATCATCCCGAATTAGTAAAAAAATATATGGGCATGGCAGTGCCTCCAACTGATAATTTTTATGCTGCCTTAAACTCGGCAGTATTTACAGATGGATCATTTTGTTACATTCCAAAAGGCGTTCGTTCGCCTATGGAGCTATCAACTTATTTTCGTATAAATGCAAGTGGTACAGGGCAATTTGAGCGAACGATGATTATTGCTGATGAAGATTCATACGTATCATATTTGGAAGGATGCACGGCGCCACAACGCGACGAAAATCAATTACACGCTGCAGTTGTTGAAATCATTACACATAAAAATGCCGAAGTAAAATATAGCACCGTACAAAATTGGTATCCAGGCGATAAAAATGGCAAAGGTGGGATATTTAATTTTGTGACGAAGCGTGGTATTTGTTTAGAAGATAATTCTAAAATTAGTTGGACACAAGTAGAAACTGGCTCTGCAGTTACTTGGAAATATCCTTCAGTAATTTTAAAAGGAAATAATTCGGTTGGAGAATTTTACTCTGTAGCAGTTACTAATAATTATCAGCAAGCAGACACAGGAACCAAAATGATACACATTGGCAAGAACACGCGTTCAACTATTATATCAAAAGGAATTTCAGCAGGTTTTAGCAATAATAGTTATCGCGGATTAGTTCAAATTAAAAAAGGCGCAAGCAATGCCCGTAATTTTTCACAATGCGATAGCTTGTTAATGGGGGATAAGTGCGGTGCGCATACCTTTCCGTATATTGAAATAAAAGATAAATCAGCTGTTGTAGAACACGAAGCTACGACTAGTAAAATTGGCGAAGACCAATTATTTTATTGCAAGCAACGGGGTATTGATAATGAAAAAGCAATAGGTTTAATTGTGAATGGTTATTGTAAAGAAGTATTAAATAAATTACCAATGGAATTTGCTGTAGAAGCACAAAAATTATTAGCAATTAGTTTAGAAGGATCAGTAGGTTAGAGATTACAAATTGACTGATTGCAGATTGACAGATTATGGCAACGATTGAAAAATTAGAAGTTTGGAAAACAAGTATAGAGTTATGTGCAGATATTTACAAAATTACTAATACTGAACTATTTGCTAAAGATTTTGGATTAAAAGATCAAATAAGAAGGGCTTCAGTATCGGTACCGTCAAATATATCTGAAGGTTATGAAAGAGATAGTAAAAAGCAATTTTTATACTTTTTAGTTATAGCAAAAGGCTCTTGTGGAGAATTAAGAACATAATTACGAATAGCGAGAATATTGAATTATTTGAGCGAAGAAGAATATAAAATAATAAACGAAAAAGCATTATCTACAATTAAACAATTAGCAGGATTTATAAAATATTTAAAACAATACGAACCAAAGAAATAGTTACAAATTGAAAGATTTACAACACAATCAAATCTGAAATTTGTAATTTTTTAATCTGAAATCAAATGATAACAATAAAAAATTTACATGCGTCTATTGGCGACAAAGAAATATTAAGAGGAATAAATTTAGAAGTTAAAGCTGGTGAAGTTCATGCCATCATGGGTCCTAATGGCTCCGGAAAATCAACATTATCAAGTGTTTTAGCTGGTCGTGAAGATTATGATGTTACTGAAGGAGAAGTGATTTTCAACGGAAAAAACTTATTGGATCTATCGCCAGAAGATAGGGCTCGTGAAGGTTTGTTTTTAGCCTTTCAATATCCTGTTGAAATCCCAGGCGTTAGTAACATTAATTTTTTACGCACTGCGGTTAATGAAATAAGAGCTTACCACGGACAAGAAGAAATGCCTGCTAAAGATTTTTTAGCTTTAGTAAAAGACAAATCGAAATTAGTTGAACTAGATTCAAAATTAGCTAGCCGTAGTGTAAACGAAGGATTTAGTGGTGGAGAAAAAAAGCGCAACGAGATTTTTCAAATGGCGATGCTAAATCCAAAATTAGCAATTCTTGATGAAACGGATAGTGGGTTAGATATTGATGCTTTGCGTATTGTAGCAACTGGTGTAAACAAATTAAAATCAAAAGATAATGCAACGATTGTGATTACTCACTATCAACGTTTATTAGATTATATCGTTCCTGATTTTGTACATATTCTATACAAAGGTCGCATTGTAAAAAGTGGTGGCAAAGAATTAGCATTAGAAATGGAAGCTAAGGGATATGATGAAATTAAAAAAGAATTTGAAATAGCAGATTAATATGTCGTTAGTAGTAGATAATAAAAGTGCTGTAACACAAAATTTGCTAGAGCAATTACAAAAAAATTCTAGTAAAATTGCGTTCATGCCTGATACAGAAATCATTTCTGCTATTCGGTATTTAGAAGATAAAGGCATTCCAAATAATAAACACGAAGATTATAAATATTGTAATCTGGAAGCGGTTCTTCGCAAAGAATTTAAATCGGTTGAACAGTCCTTCAATGAATTAACAAACGCAGACATTGCTTCCCTTAAATTAGGTGAAGCAATAAATTTGGTAGTGGTTAATGGTGTTTATAATGAAGCGTTAAGTGAAAAAATGATTGTGAAGGGTTTAACCGTTAAGTCATTAAATGAATTATCTTCTGCAGAAAAAGTCTTGTTATCGTCTCAAGCAAAATCAGATACAGATGCGTTAATTGCTTTAAACACAGCTTTTACAGGTAATGGTTTGTTTTTAGAAATAGAAAAAGGAAATCTTATTCCTATGCCTCTTCATGTAATTTATGTGAATAGCAGCAACAGCAATTCAGTTGTCAATACGCGCAACTTTATCCACATACAAGCAAATGCAGAAGTAACCATCATAGAAAGCTTTCACAATATTGGAACAGCTAAAGTGTTCTCTAATTTTGTAAGTGAAAAATTAATGGATGAGAATGCAAAACTAACTTGCTATACCTTTCAAAATGAAGGCACATTATCTTATTCAGTAAATACTAATCAGGTTAAAATAAATAAGCATTCGAACTATAGTAATACTACTACGACTTTAAGTGGTGAATTGGTGCGCAATAATCATAATGTGGTTTTAGCAGGTACTAATTGCGAAGCACATTTAAATGGTTTATTTATTACAACAGGAACACAACAAATAGATAACCACACCTTAATTGATCATCAAATGCCGCATTGCGAAAGCAACGAATTATATAAGGGCATTGCAAAA
>JANXRU010000021.1 GCA_025356715.1 Bacteroidota bacterium | reverse complement strand
TGGCAGCTTCTAATCGCTGAGCAGCTTCCCAAAAATCATGAAATTGTGGTTCTCCTAAATTTATATTGTTGATGTTGCTTCCAATTTGAACGCCACTAAAACCAAGGCTCATGGCGCGCTCTAGCTCTTGAACAGCTAAAGCTGTATCTTGCATTGGTACAGTTGCTAAACCAATAAATTTTCCAGGATAATTAGCGAAGGTGGCTGCAATATCGTTATTCAAAAACTGAGAAATCTCTAAACAATCAGCAGGTTTTGCATCATAACTAAACATAACTGGAATCGTGCAAATAACTTGCATGTCTGCTTGGTGCTCCTGCATTTGTTTAATACGCACTTCAGCATCCCAACAGTTTTCTTCAATTTCTCGAAAGCGTTTATCGCCTTGCATCATCCAAGCTTTCCCTTGAGTATGATGGTCTAATTGAATAAAGTTTCCGTAACCGAATTTTTTTGTAAAATCAGGAATGTGTTTAGGGATAATATGGGTATGTGTGTCTATTGTGAACATGATGCTAAAGTATAAATTTTAAATGAGTTTAGAACATATCGCTCATACTATCTAACAACACTAACATATGATTGTAAAAGCTATTTTACTAAAGCAAATAAATTTGTAACCTTTATCAATGCTTATTAATAGAGAACTTTATGTAATTGTTTACTAAATGTTAATGAGTATAAACAGTACATTGTTTATTATTTAAAATAGAAATGCATTTAATCCCCTTGTAAAAAAATAGATTTATATAATCATAAATTACTAATTATATGGCAAAAAAAGCACCTGTAAAAAGCACTGAACAAAAAATATTTGTTTTAGATACATCTGTAATCATTTACGATCATACGGCAATTAAAAACTTTCAAGAACATGATGTGGTAATACCTATTACTGTGTTAGAAGAGTTGGATAATTTTAAAAAAGGAAATGATACTAAGAATTTTTCTGCACGTGAATTTACAAGATATGTAGATGATATGTCTGGTAATAATTCCTTACAGGATTGGACACCAATTAATGGAAAATCACACGGAAATTTTAAAATAGAAATGCATACATCTGCTAAATTAGATGCAGAGAAAATTTTTGGAGAAAAAAAAGCAGACCATAAAATTTTGAATTCAGCAATTTACACGGCCGAAACAAATCCAACTAAAAAAGTAATTTTAGTAACTAAAGATATTAACCTTCGCATTAAGGCTAAGTCTTTAAACATGCATGCCGAAGATTACACGACGGGTAAAATTTTAACTATTGATGAATTGTATACAGGACGTTCTGTTTTAGAATCAATAAATCCAGCTATTATAAACACCATCTATGAAAAAGGATCTTGTGCATTGAAGGATGTTGTTAAAAAAGAGGAGCCAATGGCTAATCATTATTTTGTGATTAAAAATAATAGTACATCTGTATTGGGTCGATATCAAAAAAGTACTAAGATGATGCAACGTGTTACTAAAACGTCTGCCTTTGGTATTATTCCAAAAAATGCCGAACAGAGTTTTGCCTTAGATGCAATTATGAATCCTGAAATTCGCTTAGTAAGTATTCAAGGGGTTGCTGGAACTGGGAAAACATTATTATCCTTAGCGGGAGCCTTAGAACAACGAAGAGATTATCACCAAATTTATATTGCCCGCCCTATCGTTCCATTAAGTAATAAAGACATCGGGTATTTACCTGGCGATATTACATCGAAGCTAAATCCTTATATGGAGCCATTGTGGGATAATTTGAAATTTATTAAAAGCCAGTTTTCGGAAAAAGATAAGGAATTGAAACAAATAAATGAAATGATAGAACACGAAAAAATTGTGATTTGCCCTTTAGCATTTATTCGTGGACGAAGTTTAAGTAATATGTTTTTTATTGTGGATGAAGCACAAAATTTAACGCCACATGAAGTGAAAACTATTATTTCTCGTGCTGGCGAAAACACGAAAATTATTTTTACTGGTGATATTTATCAAATTGATACGCCATACCTAGATGCTCAAAGTAACGGATTAAGTTACTTAATTGAAAAAGTAAAAGGACAACCTTTATATGCCCATATTACTTTAGAAAAAGGCGAACGTAGTGAATTAGCCAACTTAGCAAACGATTTGTTATAGTCGTTAAAATAAGTTTATTTAAAAAAAAATCAAACCTATCATTGATGTAAATCGATGATAGGTTTGTAATTTGAAGCATATAGGTTAATAACTTTAGTTTTAAATAATTGTAATTTTATTCAATATTTTGTTGCTTAGATGATTGAATTTCATGTATAAAACATGAAACAGCCATGTTTACTAAAATGGAATCACAGATTATTAAACTGGGTAACCCATTTGACAACTAACAAGAATAAATCGGCATATGAAAATAGGATTAGATATTATGGGTGGCGATTTAGGCCCAGAAGTTTGTTTGGATGGAGCAATTTTGGCTCTTGATAGTTTGCCGGAAAGTGTAAGAATAGTACTTGTCGGAGATAGTAATCAAGCAAAAGCTTATATCAAATTTAAAGGAATTAGCGAAGATAAATTCGATTACGTTCATGCTACTGATGTGATACAAATGGGAGAGCATCCTACTAAAGCCTTAGCTCAAAAACCAAATAGCACGATTGCTGTTGGATATAAATTATTAAAAGAAAATGAATTGCAATGTTTCGCGAGTGCAGGTAATACTGGCGCTATGTTAGTTGGTGCTATGTTTTCTGTAAAGGCCGTTCCGGGAGTAATTAGACCATGTATCACTTCTATTCTTCCAAAAATTGATGGTGGATTTTCAATTTTATTAGATGTTGGAACGAATGCGGACTGTAAGCCCGATGTGTTATATCAATTCGCTATTTTAGGTTCTATTTTCGCAAAAGAAGTTTATAAAATTAATAACCCGCGTGTTGCTTTATTAAATATTGGCGAAGAACCCGAGAAAGGAAATTTAGTAGCACAAGCCACGCATTCGTTAATGAAAGACACTAAAGATTTTAATTTCATTGGTAATGTAGAAGGATTAGATGTATTTGATGATAAAACTGATGTGATTGTTTGCGAAGGCTTTACAGGTAATGTGTTATTAAAAACGGCTGAAGCATTTTATTCCATATCAAAAAGGCGAAATTTAAATGATGAGTATTTTAATAAATTCAATTATGAATTATATGGTGGCACTCCTATTCTAGGGATAAATTCTAATGTAATGATTGCTCATGGTAAATCAAGCGCCATTGCCTTTAAAAATTTAATGATTTTAAGTAAAGATATAGTAGACGCAAACTTAAACGAAAAAATTAAAACTGTATTTCAATAATGATAAGAGCTGCAATTACAGCCGTTGGCGGCTATGTTCCTGATTTTGTAATGACAAATGATGAGCTAGCTAAAATAGTTGATACAAATGACGAATGGATTACCACTCGTACTGGCATCAAAGAAAGACGAATTTTAAAAGAACCAGGTAAAGCAACCTCTGACATGGCAGTTTTTGCTGTAGAAGAATTACTTAGAAAACGGGGAATTGGCGCAGATGAAATTGATTTACTAATTGTAGGAACGGTTACAGGGGATTTGATTTTTCCTAGTACTGCTAATATTTTATGCGATAAAATTGGAGCTAAAAATGCTTGGAGTTATGACTTAGCGGCAGCATGCTCCGGTTTCATTTTCTCTTTAGCAACAGGTTCTCAGTTTATTGAAACAGGCCGTTATAAAAAAGTGGTAGTAGTTGGCGCTGATAAAATGAGCGCCATTTTAAATTATGAAGACCGAACAACTTGTGTCATTTTTGGAGACGGTGCAGGGGCCGTTTTATTAGAACCTTCGGTTGACGAAATGGGCGTACAAGATTTTATTTTAAAAAGTGATGGCTCTGGCCGTAATTTTTTATATCAAGCGGCTGGCGGTTCTTTAATGCCACCAACTCACGAAACTATTGATAAAAAATTACATTCAGTTCATCAAGAAGGCGCTGCTGTATTTAAAAATGCAGTTGTAAATATGGCGGAAGTAAGCGTTGAAATTATGACCAAAAATAACTTAACAGCTGATGATATTGCTTATTTAATGCCTCATCAAGCTAATAAACGTATTTGTGAAGCTACTGCTCATAGAATGGGATTAAGTCCAGATAAAATGTTGATGAATATTCAGCGTTACGGTAATACAACAGCTGGTACTATTCCTTTGTTGTTATGGGATTATGAAAAGTTACTAAAAAAAGGAGACAATATTATTCTATCTGCCTTTGGTGGCGGGTTTACGTGGGGTTCTGTTTGGATAAAATGGGCTTATGATGGCAGTAAAGTAGGGAAATAATATATTTTAATAGATAATTTGAATGTCAGTTTGTGTCTCACAGACTGACATTTTTGTTTTAAAGCCATCAAAAAGCGGTAATATTGTCCCGCTTAGGGTAAAAATTGGGCATTGGCACATTTTTAGACATTAGGCAACCGTAAAATTTAATTAATTAAAAAATCACATAAATCATGGCAAAATCAAGTGCAAATGTAAGCGTTAAGCCTTTAGCCGATCGAGTATTGGTAGAAGCAGCTCCAGCAGAAACAAAAACAGCAGGTGGATTAATTATCCCTGATACTGCAAAAGAAAAACCAATGAAAGGTAAAGTATTGGCAGTAGGAAATGGTAAAATAGATGAACCAATGACTGTAAAAGTTGGCGACACTGTATTATACGGAAAATACGCAGGAACTGAAATACAAGTAGATGGTAAAGATTTACTAATTATGCGTGAAAGCGATATCTATGCAATTATCTAATTAGTCATTTAGATAATTAAAAAACTCAAACAACAAATAACTTAATTCAAATAACAAAGTAAAATGGCAAAAGACATATCATTTAACATCGAAGCTCGCGACGCATTAAAGCGCGGAGTTGATGCATTAGCAAATGCAGTAAAAGTAACTTTAGGTCCAAAAGGACGTAACGTTATTATTGACAAAAAATTTGGTTCACCACAAATCACTAAAGATGGTGTAACTGTAGCTAAAGAAATCGAATTATCGAACCCGGTTGAAAACATGGGTGCGCAGTTATTAAAAGAAGTTGCTTCTAAAACAGCTGATGCAGCTGGTGATGGAACAACAACTGCTACTGTGTTAGCGCAAGCTATCGTTACAGGTGGTTTAAAAAACGTTGCTGCTGGCGCTAATCCAATGGATTTGAAACGCGGTATCGACAAAGCTGTTGAAGCAGTTGTTGAGAATTTGAAAAAACAATCTCAAGTAGTTGGTAACGACAATAAAAAAATTGAGCAAGTTGCTACTATCTCTGCAAACAACGATAGTACTATCGGAAAACTAATTGCTGAAGCAATGGCTAAAGTAAAAAAAGAAGGTGTTATTACAGTTGAAGAAGCTAAAGGAACAGATACAACTGTTGAGGTTGTTGAAGGGATGGAATTTGACAGAGGTTACATCTCTCCATATTTCATTACGGATGTAGATAAAATGGAAGCTGTTTTAGAAAGCCCATTGATCTTAATTTATGAAAAGAAAATTTCTTCGATGAAAGAATTATTACCTGTATTAGAAAAAGCAGTACAAACAGGTAAACCAATTTTAATTATTGCGGAAGATATCGACGGAGAAGCTTTACAAACATTAGTGGTTAACCGTTTACGTTCTAACTTAAAAATCTGTGCTGTTAAAGCTCCAGGCTTTGGTGATAGAAGAAAAGCGATGTTAGAAGATTTAGCAATCTTAACTGGTGGTATTTTTATTGCTGAAGACAGAGGATTCTTATTAGAAAACGCTGACTTAACATTCTTAGGAAAAGCAGAAAAAGTAACTGTAGATAAAGACAACACAACGATTGTTGGTGGTGCTGGTAAAAAAGCAGATATCACAGCGCGTGTTAATCAAATCAAAGCTCAAATCGAAGCGACAACTTCTGATTACGATAAAGAAAAATTACAAGAGCGTTTAGCTAAATTAGCTGGTGGTGTTGCAGTTCTTTATGTTGGAGCAGCTACTGAAGTAGAAATGAAAGAAAAGAAAGACCGTGTGGACGATGCATTAGCAGCTACTCGTGCAGCAGTTGAAGAAGGTATTGTACTGGGCGGTGGTGTTGCATATATTCGTGCCATTGCATCTTTAGAAAAATTAAAAGGCGCTAACGAAGATGAGAATACTGGTATTCAAATTGTACGTCGTGCTATTGAAGAGCCTTTACGCCAAATTTGTGCTAACTGTGGAATCGAAGGTTCTATTGTTGTACAAAAAGTAAAAGAAGGAAAAGATGATTATGGTTTCAATGCTCGTACTGAGAAATACGAAAACTTATTAAAAGCAGGTGTAATTGATCCTACTAAAGTAAGCCGTATCGCTTTAGAAAACGCCGCATCAGTTGCAGCTATGTTGTTGACTACTGACTGTGTATTAGCAGAGAAAAAAGAAGATGCGCCAGCAATGCCAATGGGTAACCCAGGTATGGGCGGAATGGGTGGAATGATGTAATCGTTTGCTCACGCTATAAATAAAAAACGCCCCGAATTGATTTGGGGCGTTTTTATTTATCAAAGATTAAATGCTAAACATTTATCATTTTCTTCATATATTTAATACAAACAAAATAGTATTCGATGTCAATAGATTCTTATACAAAAGAATTGCACGAAAACATAGAAAAATATAATGACTGTGTTCTTAAACCATTTTGGGCAAATAATAAATTTAAATCTGGTGGCGGAACATATACTCCTGATAAAAGATGTGACTATTTTCATGCTGAAACAGCAATTTCATCAAAACTACTAAGTGGTACGCCATTGGAATATAAGGGCAATAATAAGTTTTTGCATTACACTAGCTTACAAGGTTTAATTGCAATTCTAAAATCACAAAAAATTAGGCTTTATGATTTTAATAATTTCAATGACCCAACAGAATTTATTTACGCAAATAAATATTTCAGAAATTTCGAAGACAAAACATACCTAAAAGAATACAAAAGACAACTTTTTGGTCTTTCACTTTGTGAGTTTAATGAAGACACTGTTAATAACAATATTGATCTTTGGCGCTTATATGCTGATAACGGAAAAGGAGCGTGTATAACTTTTGAAATTGAAGAAGAAAACATAAAGAGTCTGTATGATTTTTCTTTTGGCAAAATAAATTATAAATCTAATTCTCAAAACATAAGTGAGCTCGATGAAATTATTAATCGTGATATGCGGTTCCAAAAAGACAACGATTTTAAATGTTCAAATTTGTCTGATGTAATTGCACCACTTTGTTGTTTCTATAAGTCTGATTTATTTGAAATAGAAAATGAAATACGGTTATTTCATTTCTCAGAAAGACAGTTTCATTACAAACATAATTCTATTGACATTAAATGTGAATTAAATAAAGAAAACAAAAAAGTATATTACAGAGAACTTCCAATAGATAAACTAAAACACAAATCTATCCCCTTTTTAAAAATAAATACTATTCATTTGGGATATAACTTGTCGCAAGATACTTTTAATGAAGTCTCAGAAACTATTGAAGAATTAGGTTTTCCTTACGCTTTCAAACTAGGAATGACTCCAATAAAGAGACATCTAAGCTAGCCCGCTCCTCAGCATTTCTAATACTTCGGCTTTCAGCGTCTCGTCATTGCGAGGAGGTACGACGAAGCAATCTCAAACTTAATATTATAAACTGTGTATGAGATCGCTTCGTGCCTTGCGATGACGGTTACCACACCTGATAGGTGTTTTGTTTTTTCAAACGCTTAAAAATTCATAGCTTTGTTATACTTATTCTAGTCTTTATGAAAATTATATATTTCCTCATCTTTTGTAGCCTTTCTGTTTTCTCTCAAAAACCACTAGATACCAAAACAAAAAATGAAATTGTTAATAGCGTTTCTAAAATATTACTGAATGATTATGTTTATCACGATACTGCTCAATTGATGAGCAAGTATATTTTAAAACAATTAGCCGAATGGAAATATAAAACCATCTCCACTGTTGTTAGTTTAACCGACGCTTTAAATGCAGATATAAAAACAATAGTTAACGACGGGCATTTTCAAATTACCTATAACCCAGTGATGGAAAAGCAACTGTTAACTGAAGGGAAATTGGCTCCTACTCCTATTGCCATTGGTAATTACAGAAATGCCAATGCTGGTATTCGTTCAATAAAAATACTAAATGGTAATATTGGTTTACTGGAGTTAGGGAATTTTGTTGAGCCAACTAAAGACGCCAAAGAAGCAATGCGTTCTGCGTTAACGTTTTTAGCTAATACCAATGCTATTATTTTTGATTTGAGAAATAACGGAGGTGGTTCGCCTACTATGGTGCAATATATTTGTGGTTACTTCTTTGAAAAAGAAACGCATTTAATGGATTGGTATAGCCGCCCTACTAACAAAACTACTGAGTATTATACAAAACCTGATTCTACAGAAAAGCGCTTTATTGACAAACCCATTTATATTTTAGCTGGAAAAGGAACTGCATCAGCTGCTGAAGAATTTTGTTACGACCTCAAACATTTAAAGAGAGCTACCCTTATAGGACAAGCAAGTGCGGGAGCAGCGCATGGCACTTTAGAAAGAGCTGTAGGGCATGGAGTTATTGTATATGTGCCGTATGCACATATGATCAATGCCATTACAAAAACCGATTGGGAACACACAGGAGCGATACCTGATATAGCTATTGCTCCGGAAAAAGCATTGGAGGTAGCACAGGAAAAAATATTTGAAACACTTTTAAAAACAACAACCGATACTTTAAACCTGTTTGAATTGAAATGGCAGTATGATATTTTAAAATCTTACAATAATCCTGTAACTATTGATATGGAAACTCTACAAAAATATTGTGGCGTATATGGCGAACGTACGTTTACTTTAGAGAATGGAGAATTTTATTATCAACGTGTTGGCAAACCAAAATTCAAATTAAGTCCTATGACGGCCAATATAATGAAAGGCAGTGATTTTTATAAAATAGAATTCATTAAAGGTAAGGATGATTCGTATAACGAAATCATTGCTTACTATCAGGACAGAAGAATTGAAAGAGCTGTAAGAACTAAATAAAAAAGCTCCGTTCCGCTTCATATGTAATGCTGAGGTTTTCAGCGCCTCGTTATTGCGAGGAGATACAACGAAGCAATCTCGGACTTAGTATTGTAAATTGTGAATGAGATCGCTTCGCGCCTTGCGATGACGGATCAACAAGAGAAGCTACATAGAAACCCTTTGTATAGGGCTCTTAGGGGATTAGAAAAAAATAGTGCTGCTTTGTAAAAGTAGTATAGAGGCTTTTTAAAGTTTTAAAAAACTGTAGGGATGTGTAATAAAAAAGCATAAATTTACAAACACTCTCTAAAAAAATTATACTATGAACAAAATCTTAATTTTACTTTTAAGTCTTACTGTAACCGTAAAAGCACAAAATGTTATTGAAAAATCTGGGACTAATGTCGACAATAAAGATACACCTCATTTTTCTTATGTAATTGGTTCTGATGATAAGTATTTATATACTATGTGGAATGATGAAGCCTTAATGAACCGCAAGCCGACTTATAATGTCATACAAATTAATAAAACAAGTCTTAATGCAGAAAAAATAGTAGCTAGCCTTACTTTAGAAAAGTTTTGCCAATTTTATTTTGCAACTAAGGTGAAAGATAAATTTTACTTATTTACAAAAAATCTGAACTCTTCAAATGATAAATGGCAATTTACTTTAAATGAATGTAACGCTAGTGGTAATAAAAGCACTATTTTATTAGAGTTTAATACAGATAGAAATAATTATTATAAAACGGCATTTACTACATGTATGAGTTCTGATAGTAGCAAAATAGGTATTGTTTCTTACCATTTAGGTGATGTTGAGTTTCATTTATTCGATGCAAACACTTTCAAAAAGATTAGTTCAACTAAACTTCCTTCATCTGAAGACTTAAGGGGGTTTTACAAAACGTCATATAAAATTGATAACCAAGGAAATTTATTTTATTTAGATAATCAATTTCCAAACGTAAATGTGATAAAACAACCAATAGATAAGGGGCAAATACTAAAAACAGTTATTAAAATAAACAGCGCTTATGATATGGGTAGTTTGAATTTATTGATGGATGAAAAATCTAACACCTTATATGTTCATTCTACTTTTTATGAAAAAAATACTAATCCTAAAATAACTACTTACACCAATGGAGGAATATATCTGGCTAAAATGGAACTTAAGACTTTAACTATCGCAACTGAAAAATACTACCCATTTAACCAAGAGGTTATGGATAAATTATTATGTACACCAAAAGCTGTTCTTCCTAGTTATTCAACTAAGCTTGTAGTATTAAATAATTCAGAACTCTTATTAGAAGCCAATCAAAATTCAACAGCCTCTGTGAATCGAGGGTCTGGTTCAGGCTCATTCGATATGAGTCAGAAAGTATATTTATCTTCTAATGAGATTGTGGTTTCAAAATTAACCAGCGATTTACAATTAAGTTGGATGAAATATATTCCAAAAAATTGCACATACACTAATATTACATCAGATACAGAAAGCACTATTTTATTTCAACGATTAATTACAGATAATAAAGTAAATTATATATTTAACGAGCATCCTGCATTTGATAAAAAAATAAAAAATTTCATGGATGCTACGAATTGTAATACACCCGAATCCAAATCTTATCCAGAAACTAATTTGGTAGAATATTCGTTGGATATGAATGGAACTATTCAAAAACGTGTTTTATTGACTCACACTGGTCATAGCTGGTTAATTCCAGAATTTTATAATTTAGGAAAAGATAAATACATCGTAAGATTTAGAGAAAAGAAAAATAATCATTTTAGTATCATTAATCTTAAATAAAAATTAAAAGGCTCGATAAGTTCGAGCCTTTTTTTATCCGGAAGTCTTCCTTTTATAGTAATATCAGCGTTTTTAGCATGTGCGCTAAGTTTTTCCATTTCCCTGCATTTTTAATGCTGAGGTTTTCAGCGCCTCGTCATTGCGAGGAGGCACGACGAAGCAATCTCACGCATCGTATTATTTGAGATTGCTTTGCGCCTCGCTATGAGGTACAAATAGCGTTAATCTATTAATTTATTTGTAAGTTCTTATTGTGTTGTAATTTTTATTCGAATTATTATATGACTATTTTATATACCTTTGAATGGTGAAGCATTTAAAAGAGATAAAAGAATTATTAGATGAAAAATATCTTCTTTTTAATAATACGGCTTTTATACAAACTGATCCCATTTCTATTCCGCATCAGTTTTCTAAAAAAGAAGACATTGAAATAGCCTCGTTGTTAGTTGCTACTATTGCTTGGGGTCAACGCCCATCTATTATTAAAAATGGCAACAAGCTTATGGAATTGATGAATCAAGAGCCTCACGATTTCATTTTAAATTTCACTAAAAAAGACGAGAAACGATTCAATGAGTTCGTTCATCGTACATTTAATTCAGGCGATTGTATTTTCTTTTTACAAGCCCTAAAACATATTTATAAAAAACATGGTGGTTTAGAATCTGCTTTTTCAAATTCTTTTTCCGAAAATGAACCGAATGTTAAACAGGCGATTATTAATTTCAAAACGTTGTTTTTAGAGCCAACTCATTTGCACCGTGTGGAAAAACATATTTCTAATCCGGCAGTAAAATCAAGTGCTAAGAGACTTTGTATGTTTTTGAGATGGATGGTAAGGCAAGATAAATTCGGCGTTGATTTTGGTATTTGGAAAACGATTAAGCCACATCAATTATGTTTGCCTTTGGATTTACATACTGGAAATGTGAGTCGTAAATTAGGATTATTA
>JANXRU010000004.1 GCA_025356715.1 Bacteroidota bacterium | reverse complement strand
ATAGGATGTCCAAATACTATCCGATAAATTAAGTTTAAATACGGTTTGCTGTGCTAAAGCTCCATCTTTAAAATAATAGGAGAAGTGTCCATTTTTTTTACCACGTTTATAATTTTCTATGGCTTTGAGTGTTTTATTTTCATAAAAAAAATACCAAGTACTATCTTCTTTTCCATTGTAAAATAAGCCTTTTCGAGAAACATTTCCATTTTTGTAATATTCTGTATGTTTGCCATGAGGCATACCCTTTACGATGTTGGTTTCTGATTTTAATTTAGTTTGTTCATTATCATAATATTCTTTTTTAGGTTGAGCGCTAATTAAAAAAGAAAGCATCAAAAATGCTGTAATGAAAGGGAGTTGTTTGTTCATAAGTGTAAATTTAATAGTATAATAAAATAGTCGTTGAGATATACAGGAAAATTGTAAACAAAGTCTGTGGATAACTGAAAGAGCAACTTGGTTTTTAAGTATAAATGATAGAAATAAAATAATTAATCTAACCAAACCATAAACGAAAGGGAATTCGTAGTTAGTACTATTTAAAAATAGATAATAAATAAAAAATCGACATAGGCATGGTGTAATTATCTTTCGAATATCAGGAATTGGTGTTTAGTGATAGCCAAAATCGAAGTCGGTTTAAAATAAAATTATTGTTTCAATAGTTTTATTATGTATTGATTGTTTCCAGTAATTATTTTTGCAAAATAAATTCCAGCAGGGTTTTCTAATTCCAAATTAATTTTATCAGTATTTGATGCAGATACCGTCTTCACAAGTTGCCCCAACATATCTATAATCTCTATATCAAAATGCGACTGGATATTGTTTAATACTATCGCAAACCTACCAGTATTAGGATTTGGATACAAATTGATGTTGCTGTTTTCAAATGAACGAATGTCTGTTGCAATACCACAATATGAAGGTAAAACATTGATTATTGTATTTATTTCTTTATTTGTTGTTACAGGAACATTAAAGTCAAAGTATATATCAGCTTTATTTGTAATTAAGGTTCCAATAGGTAAATTAGGTAATGGCAAAACTTCAAAGATGACATACCCATGGCTTCCAATTTCATTGTTGGTACTATCAGCTAGGTTAATATTATCAAAATGAAATTTTAAAATATTATTTGGTAAAACCTCAGTATACATTGTATGACTTGAGCCAATAACCCGCACTGAATTTAAATCTAAATTAGCATTTAAACTATCCATTACTATAATATTAATAGCGCTAGCTGTGCCAACATTTTGAAAACGGATAGTATAAGTTAATAATTGATTATTTAAAATATAACCAGGAGTGCATATACCTTTAGGATAGACTTGTTTATCATTTGGGTCATATCCGTTTTTAACAAGAAAACAAAAAGTTTTGATATTATTAGAAGAATTAAAATCAGAATTAACTGGTATAATTATAGATTGAAGACAAACTGTATCTCCAATAATTGTTGTAGAAGGTGTTTTTATAGAAATTACGGGTTTGATATGTAATGAATCAAAATTAATTAGGTTGAAATTCCACATGAGTGTATCTCCTGAATAATTCGTTGGAGCAGGCAAAGAACTAATAAAATTTATTTTATTATCTAGGACCAATTTTAATTGACCATTAGTTAATGAACATCCATCATTAAAAGCATCAAGCCAAATATGTGAATTAAAACCTGAACGAAACGAATTTGTAATTAAGTTTGTATTTAAATCAAAGCCTGTTGGAGCAGCATTATTATTTATTAAAAAAGATCTTGATCTTGTACAATTATTACTATCCCTCATCATTATAGTATATATACCTGCTGTTGTAAATGTAACAATCGGACTATAATTAATCGGCGAGGTATTCCAAGAGAAATAATAAGGAGCAAAACCATTAGCACCATGGGTTGAACAATAACCTGTACTAATATTATTACAAGTTAAATTCGAAATACTATCAACAATAAGGGTAAGATTAGAACAAATACCTTGACTTAATTTTGCAAGATATAGATCGGAATTACCACCAAAAGAACTTAAAGTATATGTCCCTGTACTAGGGTCAAAATCCATATTGCCATAAAATGTACCTGCATGATAAATATTACCAGCTGGGTCTAAAACAATTGAAGGCCATAAATTATCAGTCCCTATATCATTTACCCATACAAAATTACCTAACGAATCTAATTTTAAAATATAACCATCAGAACCTCCTGTGCTTGTTAGATTATATATCCCAAGTCCTGGATCAAAATCCGTATTTGAAGAATAGAAACCAGTTAAGTAAACATATTTTAATTGGTCAACCGCAATAGAAACACCTCTATCATTACTCCATCCTTCTACTTGTTTACACCAAATAAAATTACCAGAAGAATCTAATCTATTGATAAAGGAATCTTCATTATAACCAGATGTGTTTGTAAGTGTATATGCAGCTAGACTTGGGTCAAAATCACATATTCCTTTAAATAGACCAGTTGTATATACATTAGCTTTTGCATCAATTGTTATTGATAATGGATAACAGTAATCTGTTATTGAATTAAATTGTTTAGCCCAAATAAAACTACCACTCGAATCTAATTTACATATATAGCCCGCATTAGCACTATTGAACGTATAGGTATTTATACTAGGATCAAAATCAGTATTTCCTGAAAAATACCCTGTAATATAAATATTGCTTTTTTTGTCGATTGTTATATCGGTAGCTGTTTCATCAGAAGATCCTGCAATTTGCTTTACCCATAAAAAATTCCCGGAAGAATCTAACTTGTTAACAAAAATATCATAATACCCAATAGAACTTAAATTGTAAGTTGAAGTACTTGGGTCAAAATCGCCTGCGCCTTGAAATCTTCCAATTGTATATATATTACTCAAAGAATCAACAACTATAGCAGTTGCATTTACTAATAGTCCTTGCCCAATTGACTTTGCCCAAATAAAATTACCCTGTGGGTTTAATTTAGTAACGGCCAAATTCCCACTGCCCGTAAGATTAAAAACCCCAACTCCAGGATCAAAATCCATAGTTCCATTTAAATAACTTATAATTATTAAATTTCCACTCGGACCAATTACCATATCATAACCGCCATTAGATATACTTCCCCCCATTTTTTTTGCCCAAATAAAATTACCATCCGCATCTAATTTTGTTAGCGATATACCTGTCCCAGATAGAGTATAAGTATTAATACCAGGATCAAAATCGGTTACTCCATTATAACTGCCTAATGAATAAACGTTCCCCTGATTGTCTACAGAATTGATATATGACATGTCATATGAGCCAGACCCTTTAAATTGCTTTGCCCATTCAAAATTCTGAGCATAAAAAAAGTGAAATAAGAAAATCATTAAAATTAGGAGTAAATGTTTTTTCATTACATAGTGTTAGATATACCAAATGTATGTTTATATTCTGAATAAAAAAATCTTGATCAAATTCTAATATTTTTATGATTAGAACTTGTTCAAATAAAACAAGTAGAACACAATAAAAACACCTGTATTCAACATAGCTCATTTTATTATACTATATCACGATATACATACTACTCATTTCGTATATTTGTGTTAAAACTACTTATATGCGTATTTCTATTTTATTTTTCACACTTATTGTTTTTTTTCTTAATTCTTGCAAGTCAGGTGAGGAAAAACTTACCGAAAACGTTGCGCATACAGATTCTTTATACAAAATAATTAATGCGCCCGAATTAAAAGCGGTTAATCAAAAAATAATGGAAAATCCTAATGACGCTAGTCTTTATAATGAACGTGCTAAAATTTATTTAAAATACAAACAATTAGAAGATGCTATTAATGATGCTAAAAGATCAATTCGTATGGATAGTACAAATGCTAATTTTTATTTAACGCAGGCAGATGTGTTTTTTGCTGCTAATGAAACAAAAAATTGCAAAGATGTTTTGGAAAAAGTAGTAGTTAAATTCCCAACAAATACAGATGGCTTACTTAAATTAGGTGAGTTGTTTTATTTCGTGAAGCAATATGAATATGCATTTGCTAAAATAAATCAGGCTTTAAAAGTAAACGAAAATTTAGCTAAGGCCTATTATTTGAAAGGTAATATTTATAAAGAAATAGGCGATACAGCCAAAGCAATTTCTAGTTTAGAAACCGCTATTGAACAAGATAATAAAAACTATGGTGCTTTCTTAGACTTAGGATTAATTTACGCTTCAAGAAAAAATGGTATTGCTTTAGAATATTATGAAAATGCAATAGCTATAAACCCAAATTCAGTAGAAGCTCTTTATGCCAAAGCTAAATTACTTCAAGATCTTAGTAAAATAGATGCTGCTATTGTAATTTACAAACGTATTTTAAGTATTGATTCCCTTCATATGTTTTCTTTGTACAATTTAGGGGCGATAGAATTAGAAAAAAATAATGATGCCACTAAAGCTTTTGACTATTTTTCCAAAGCAATTTCTGCAAATCCAAAATATGCTGAGGCTTATTACGCCCGCGGTGTTTGTTATCAAGAGTTAAATGATAAAAATAATGCTATGGCAGATTTTAGTATGTGCTTGAATTTAAAACCTAACTACTTGCCTGCTGTTGAGTCAATAAATACGATAAACAAATAAATAGTTATACGGCATTTTGAAAACTGGCATAAAAAATAATAATGACAGCTATACAATGTAAACCATTCCCAAAGTTTCAAACTTCGGAAATGGTATTTTAAATTATTTGGGCTATTTTATAATAAGTATTGATATTACACCTAATCGCTTCATTTTTTATAACGCATAAAAAAACTGATAAGAAATTTCTTATCAGTTTTTTTAGAATTTGTAATGATGAATTAAGCTTCTGTATTTTCAGCTGGTGCTTCAGTAGCATCTGCTGCTGGCGCTTCTGCTTCTACTTCTGCAACTGGCTCAACTACAGCTGTTTTAGCTGCAATTTTAGCTGTTTTAGCATCTTTAGCTGCTGTTTCTGCTTTTAATTTAGCAACTACCGCTTTTTTAGCATCAGTTGATAAACCATCTTTTTTAGAGTTAATTTTAGTTGCTTTTGAATCTAACCATTTTGCAAATCGCTCTTCAACTTGCGCTTCAGTTAAGGCACCTTTTTTTACACCATCTAATAAGTGTTTTTTCATTAAAATACCCTTGTACGATAAAATCGCTTTACAAGTATCTGTTGGTTCTGCACCATCTTGAAGCCATTTTAAAGTTGCTTCAAAATTTAAATCAATCGTTGCTGGGTTGGTATTAGGATTGTAAGTTCCTAATTTTTCGATAAAAGCTCCATCTCTTGGTGCACGACCATCCGCTGCTACTACGTGGAAAAACGCTGCGTCTTTCTTACCGTGTCTTTGTAGTCTAATCTTTACTGCCATTTTGTTATTTTTTTAAATTTAGGGTGCAAATATCGTTAATTTAATTCAATTAGCTTCCGATTTTTGAAAATATTTTTGATAAGCTATTAAATATCATTTAATTGACTATTTTTGTAAGCTAAAAACTTAACTCTTATGAAGCTTCAAGAACGTGGCACATTATTAATTCCAATTGATTTTACAGAACAATCTTTATTAGCGGTTAAACAAGCTTATAATTTGGCTAAATACACCCATTCTAAGATTGTATTACTTCATTCTTATGAAAAAGTAGGTGGTGAAATGTATGAGGAGCTAAAAGCACTAACTAAACAAACAGAGTCTGAAAGTGGCGTTCCTACTGAGTTTATGAATGTGAAGGGGAATATTTATCACGAAGTTCCTCGTGTTGCAATTGAAATTGCAGCTACTTTAGTAATTGTTGGTTTAGAAAGCCACATGAGTTCAAAGAATATAGTTGGTACAAGTGCTTCTAAAATGATAAGAGAATGTGTTTGTCCTGTAATCTCAATTAGAGGAAAAGATCACAAAGACGGTTGCGAAAATATTTTATTGCCTTTAGATTTATCTCGCGAATCTCGCGAAAAGGTTGATGTTGCTGTTCAATTTGCTCATTACTTTGGAGCTTCAATCCGTATTTTAGGTGTATTTAGTTTGTCTGATGCGGCATACGAAAATCAATTGTTAGCATACTCTCATCAAGTAAAACAATATATCAAAGGAAAAGGAATTTCTTGTTCTAATAAATCATTAGCAAGCGAAAGCGTAGCTGATACCATTGTTGAATATGCTAATAAAATTGAATCTGACTTAATTATAATAATGAATAAACCAACTTTGAGTATTAAGGAATACTTCAGTGGAACTGAAGCTCAAAAAGTGGTTGATGTCAGTAATTTACCAGTAATGACAATTAATCCAGTTAAAAAAGAGAGTATGACTCATTTTGGTACTGGTTTTTAAAATAAAAAAATAGCATTAGCCACAGATTTCAATATAATCTGTGGCTTTTTTTTACCCCATTATTTGTAAAGAGCGCCTCTATTTATTCATTTGTGGAGACGAACGAAAAAATAAAAAAGCATAGTACATTGGTATTTGAGGCTTTTATTTTTGAAGTTTAAGGATGAGAAAGGATTAAATAGAAATGCCCTAAAAAGAGTTTAAACAAATTAGTATATTAGCCATCTATAAATTGTTTCAATAAATGAGTTTGTTTTTTCATCTTGGTAGGTATTTTATCCTTATTAAACGTGTGTTTAGTAAGCCAGAGAAGCTATCGGTGTATATTAAACAAATTATTCATGAAATGGATAATATTGGTATAAGTTCATTACCTATTATTGCAATTATTGCTTTTTTTATGGGTGGCGTCATTACTATCCAATCTGCTTATGGATTTAGCGGGCCATTAATTCCTTTATACGCCGTTGGGTTTACTGTTCGCGAATCCATGATATTAGAGTTTTGTCCCACCATCGTTTGTTTAATATTAGCAGGCAAAATAGGCTCCAATATTGCTTCCGAAATTGGCTCTATGCGTATTACAGAACAAATTGATGCCTTAGAAATTATGGGAATTAATTCGGCAGGTTATTTAATTTTACCTAAAATAGCCGCTGGTATTATTATTATGCCTTTTTTAATTGCCTTAAGCATGGTATTAGGTATTTTTGGTGGTTATGTAATGGGCATTGCTACAGGCGCCTGCTCATC
>JANXRU010000401.1 GCA_025356715.1 Bacteroidota bacterium | reverse complement strand
TTTTATTAACTTTTATTTTTAAAAAAAGTTTAACTAAAAAGTTCAAAAAACAATATTATAAAGGTCGCTTAAAACATTTATATATCTTTAAAAAAGAATACTATAATCATTTTAAATATATTGAAAGTTTAAAAAATACATTGTCTCATTCTTAATAATATTCCAAGAAATAGTAATATTTTTTAATTTAATAGACAAATACTAATAAACTATTTTTTATGGAATAAGTAATTTTTTAAATTTTGATATTGTTTAATATTATCTAAAATGACTATCATGATTTTTCGTCATTAATAGTTATAAGTTAAAGATGTTTCATTAAAGAGGGATTTGTCAAAAAATTACATTGATAATATGAGGATAAGGTGTAGAAATTTTATACATTTGATTGAAGAAGAGCCATATTTTAATGTTTTTATTTTAAATGGTTCTTTAGATAATTATTTAATTTTAAATTAAGGATAAAAGTAATAATGAGAAAGATTTATATTTCTGGTTGTGGAGGAATGTTGGGTGATGCATTTAAAAAAGTTTTCATAAATGATTTTGAATTAAAGTGTTCTGATATTGATTTAAACGTTGATTGGTTAACTTATTGTGATATTAGGGATTTTGATGCGTATAGGAATGATGTTTTAAGTTTTAAACCAGATTATTTGTTTCATTTGGGAGCATTAACAGATTTGGAATTTTGTGAAAACAACAAGGATAATGCATATTTAACCAATACTATAGCTACAGAGTATGCGTGCACTATTGCTAACGAACTCGATATTCCTTTATTATATATCAGTACTGCTGGTATATTTGATGGATCTCAAGAGGTATATGACGACTGGGATATGCCAAATCCTCAAGGGGTATATGCCCGTTCAAAATATATGGGAGAACTTCATGTAAAGGAAAAACTTACTAAATATTTTATTTGTAGAGCTGGATGGATGATGGGCGGAGGAAATAAAAAGGATAAAAAATTTATTAGTAAAATATTAAAACAGATTCAAAACGGAGCCCAAGAGTTAAATGTTGTTGACGACAAATTAGGTACACCAACGTATACCATTGATTTTGCAAAAAATGTTAAATTATTGATTGAAAATAATGCTTATGGTTTATATAATTTAGTATGTGATGGCGTTACTAGTCGATTTGATGTTTGTGAAGAACTATTGAAATTGATAGGAAAGGATAAAGAGATTAAAATTAATAAAGTTAATTCTTCTTTTTTTTCTAAAGAATATTTTGCTCCTAGACCTGACTCAGAAAGATTAGTAAATTATAGGTTAAATTTAAAAAAATTAAATATAATGAGGGATTGGAAGATAGCTTTAAAGGATTATATTAAAGAGTTTTATATATAGTACTAATAATGAAAATCACTGTTATTACTCCTTCATTTAATCAAGGCCAATTTTTAGAAGAGAGTATTTTATCTGTATTAAATCAAAATTATAATGATTTAGAATACATAATAATTGATGGCGGAAGTACTGATAACAGTATAGATATAATTAAAAAATATCAAAATCGACTCACTTATTGGGTCAGCGAAAAAGATAGTGGGCAAAGTGAAGCAATAAATAAAGGCTTTATTAAGGCTAGTGGAGATATAGTTACTTGGCTTTGTAGCGACGATACTTTTATGCCTGATACACTTCATAAAATTAGAAATGAATTTGATAAAAGTATTAATTCAAATTTAGGATTAATATACGGGGGAACTAGATTGTTTAATTCAAATAATTTTGAAAGAATAGATTATGGTTATAAAAATGCTTCAATAGAACGATACATAAGTGGAATGGCATTTCCTCAACCTAGCTCATTTTTTAAGATAAAATATTTAAAACAAGTTGGTTTATTGAACGAGACTCTTCATTTTGGGATGGATTACGATTTGTTTATGCGTCTTGCCTTAGTTTGTGATTTTAAATTTGTAAATTCAATATTCTCAAACTATAGATTACAAAAAGACAGTAAAAGCGAAGTATCAAAAAATAGATTTATTGAAGATTGGATCAAAAGTTATGTGAGTTTATTAAGATATTATAAAAAAATAAATTTATTAAAAATCTTAAATGAATTGGGGATATATAATGATCAGAATGAAATCATAACAGACATACCTAAAAGTAGTTTTGAAATAAATTGGAATTTATCGTTTTATTATTTTTTAACCTATGTTTTAAAATCAGATTATATTAGCTGTAATTTAATAAGAGGAAAAACCATCGGATTATATTTGATTAAATATCATTTTGTAAATTTAATAAAAGATAAAGTTGTATTTAAAATTGTAATTCGCTTAATATTATTGCCAAATAATTCAATATTAAAAATGAGATTACTGAAAAAAAAAGTATGCGTTTAGCTATTGTTTTATCACATATTAATAAATCTACACAATGGTCTTGTTTGTCACAAGAATATAAAAAAATTGGATTAAACCATTATTTTATAATACTTAATGAATACCCAACATTGTTAGAAAAAGATTTATTAGAGATTGGTATTCCAGTATATTTTTTTAAAACTAAAAATAAATTTTCTCTATTTTTAGTTTTTCTCAAAGTATTAATAATATTTATTAAACATCGCCCAAACATAGTACATACAAGTTTACCATATGGTAATTTTATTGGTCAGTTGGCGGCATTGACTGTTTTTGTGAAAAAACGAATAACGACTTGTGAAAATGCAAGTTGGGCCCATGATTATAAAAATTTCACACAGACAATTATCGATAAATTTACTTTTAAGACAAGTAAAAAAATAATTGCTACTTGTGAAACAAGTAAAAATTATTTAATAGAATCATGGAATATAAAATCTCAAAAAATTGAAATATTAAATCAAGCGTTAAATCCAGATGATTATCAAAATATATCACTAGATAAGATTAAAGAATTTCGATTATCACATGGGATTGAAGAAAAAAATTTTGTAATTGGTGTGGTCGCGAGATTTGAACTTTGGAAAGGACATAAATATATTATTGATGCTGTACAAATTTTAAAATCTAAAATACCTAATTTAAAAGTAATAATTGTTGGCTCTAAAGGTCAAGATTACGATACTATTATGGAGTTAATAAATCAAATGAAACTTAATAATATTATTTCTCATTTAGGATTTATTGAAAATCTCCCCCTGTTTTTTAAAACTATAAGTATTCACATCCATGTTCCAGTAAATGAACATGTTGAGACTTTTGGCTTAAATATTATAGAAGGAATGATGGCAGAATGTCCACAAATTTTAACAAAATCTGGAATAGCCTCTACTACTGCAAAAAATCACTATAATTGCCTTTTAGTGGATTATTGTAACCATCAACAAATTTCTGAAGCGGTATTATTATATTTCAATAATCCTGAACTTAGAAAAAGATTAGCGCATAATGCAAAAAAAGATGCAATAGATTTTTTCAATATGGATAGAAAAGTAGAGAAATCATTAAAAATTTATAACTCATTGTAATAAAGTGAAATTTTCAATCATTATTCCTACATATAATAGAGCTAATTTTATTTGCAATACAATTCAGTCAGTTTTAAATAATTCCTATAAGAATTTTGAAATTATAATTGTAGATGATGGAAGCTCAGATAATACTGAAGAGGTTGTTTTGCCATTTTTAAACAATACTATTAGTTATTTTAAAATAGTAAATTCGGAAAGGGCTTTTGCTAGAAATTATGGTACTTCTATGGCAAAAGGAGATTATGTAGTATTCTTAGATTCAGATGATTTATTATATAACAATCATCTAAAGAGCGGTTTTGATTTTATTACTAAAAATAATTTTCCTGAATGGTTTTTTTGCGGATATGATATTATAGACTCTTCAACCAATAGTAAAAGAACTAAGCTAATTAATCTAACAAATTTAAATAAGAAATTAATAGAAGGAAATTTTTTATGTTGCCAATCAATTTTTATAAAAAGACAAATAGCTCTTGAAAATAAATTTAATTCCAACCGAGCACTTTCATCATTAGAAGATTGGGAGCTTTGGCTTAGATTGGCAACAAAATATAAATTATATTATTCAAATACTATTACATCTGCGCTAATTCAACATGACGCAAGGAGTGTAATGGATTTTAATCAAGAAAAGCTGATCAATAAGTTTATGTTTTTTCGGGAAGTGATTTTTAGTAATGAAGAAATACAAAAATATTATAAAGGAAGTTTATACAAGTTTAAATCGAGTTGCAATTCTTACATTGCTTTACATTTAGCTTTAAGTAAAAAAAATAGATTTGAAACGATTAAATACTTGATTATATCAGTTTATCAAAACCCTTTGTTAATTTTTAAAAGAAGATTTTTAGCCATTATAAAACATTTTATTTGAAAATAGATAAAAACATACTCGTACTAACCTATTGGAGTTTTAATGATGCATTAATACAAACATATACATTACCATATGTGAAAATTATAGCAGATATTATATCAGAAGATTCTAAACTTTATCTATATACTTTAGAGAATAAAAAAACTACTACACATACTATAACTAAAAAAATTTCAAATATTACTGGCGTCTATCACCCTTTTGGATTAAAAGCAATAATTTCTTGGCTCGTAAATTTTTGCAAATTATACATTCTTATAAAAAAGAATAAAATAAACTATATTCATTGTTGGTGTACTCCTGCAGGGGCTGCTGGACAAGTTTTATCGAAGTTGACTGGAGCGAAGCTAATACTTGATAGCTATGAGCCCCATGCTGAAGCAATGATTGAAAATGGTGAATGGACTAAAAATAGTATATCATTTAAACTTTTATTTTGGCTTGAAAAACTTCAAACTAAAAGAGCAAGTGTTGTTATTGCTGCAACAAAAGGAATGAAGGGATATGCATTCAGAAAATACAATACCGATTTAACAAATTTTCATATAAAACCAGCGTGCGTCAACTTGATGAATTTTAATTTGACAAACAGAAAGAATGTTAGTCTAGTAAAAAGTTTGAATTATGAAAATAAAATAGTTTGTGTTTATGCTGGAAAATTTGGAGGAATTTATCTAAAGGATGAAGTATTCGAATTTTATAAAATAGCCTATGATTTTTGGAAAGATAAGTTTCGAATTTTGATTTTAACTAATCAAAGTAATATAGAGCTTTTAGATTTAGCTGATAAATATTTGATTCCTCATGAAATTATAACAATTAAATTTGTTAAACATTCTGAAATTGCTGATTACATAGGTTTAGGGGACTTCGCTATTTGTCCGGTTAAGCCCGTAGCCACTAAAAAGTTTTGTACACCTATTAAAAATGGAGAATATTGGGCTCTGGGATTACCAATTATTATGCCTTCAGAAATTTCAGATGATTCTGAAATAATTAAAAAAACAGGTAATGGATTTGTTTTTAAAGAATTGAATAAAGACGAATATCTAAAATCAATACATTATATTCAAGAGTATTTCGAAAAGTATAATTCTGATGAGATTTTTTTCAAAAACAGAGCTTTGGCTGAAAAATACAGGAAGTTTAGCATTGCAGAGGAAGTTTATCGGAAAATTTATTTTTCAAATTAAAATGCTTAAATTGTGGTCTTAATTATGTATTTATGACAAATCAAATAATATTATATATAGATCCAGGAACAGGGAGTTTACTTTTACAATTAGTAATTGGCGGGGTAATTGCCTTTGGTTTATTTTTTAAGAATGTTTGGATGAAAATATTTTCTGTATTCAAAAAAAAAGAGGATAATACGAAGTAAATGTCTTATTTCTTTCATAATGCTTCATTTAGAGATTCTGATGCCAGAATTGTTAATTATGATGGTAAGGTGGTAAGAGTTATTTATGATTCATACAAAGATAATTATCAAAAATTAGAAAATTCCGGGTTATTAAAAGAACTACAAGACGAAAAATTACTAGTAAGTCATGTTGAGGTTAATGATGAACATTTACTTGCAGATTTAAATAATAGTTCTGTTTTTAAAATAATTAAACCCGATATCATTCCGTTTATCTCATACCCTTATGAATGGAGTTTTTCGCAATTAAAAGCGGCTGCATTATTAACATTAGACATTCAATTAAAGGCTATTAAAAAGGGACTTTCTTTGAAAGATGCTACGGCCTTTAATATTCAAATTTTAAATGGTAAGTCAATTTTTATTGATACAACTTCTTTTGAAATATATAAAGAAGGTTCACCTTGGGTAGCTTACAAACAGTTTTGCCAACATTTTTTATCGCCATTGTTATTTTATAAGTACAATAATCATTCATTAGTAAAACTATTGTGGTCTAACATTGATGGCATCCCTTTGAATGCTATTTCAAAAGCTTTGCCTTATTCATCAAAATTTAATTTTTTTGTCTGGACTCATATTCATTATCATGCTAAATTAGAATCAAAATATAATGCAGATAGCTCGGTAAGTACAAAAAACATGAATCTTTCAAAATCTAAACTTGAAGGATTTTTACTTTTTTTGAAATCAGGAATAGAAAATATCAAACTACCAAGCTCTGAAACTGAATGGTCTAATTATTATAATACATTTTCATATTCAAACGAATCTTTTGATCAAAAGAAAAATTTGGTGAAAGAGTTTATATTAGAAGTTAATTCAAAACATATACTTGATATTGGATGTAATGAAGGAGAGTTTTCAATACTAGCTTCTAAATATGCAAAAGAAGTTGTTGCTGTTGATTTTGATTATTTGGTAGTAGAGAAACTAACGAGAGCTTTAGTGAAATTAAATATTCTAAATATTACTCCATTAGTTGTTGATTTTTCAAATCCTACTCCTTCAATAGGCTGGGCAAATAGTGAACGACAGTCGTTTTATGAAAGATCTAAATTCGATACCGTATTAGCCTTAGCGGTTATTCATCATTTAGCAATAGGTAATAATGTTCCTTTATCAAAAATTGCAGAATTATTTGCTTCATTATGTCATAATCTAGTTATTGAATTTGTTCCTAAAAGTGACCCTCAAACTCAAAAATTATTAATTACAAAAAAAGATATTTTTCATGAATATACTTTAGATCATTTTAAAAATGAGTTTAATAAATATTTTTCAATTCTTCGTTCCGAAAAAATCAATGAATCTGAACGAATTCTATTTTTAATGGTTAAGAATGCGTAATTTTTTACATCAATATCCATTACATTCATTTTTGTTGACATTTTTCATGTCTTTTTTTTTATTTGCTCAAAATACGGAGTTGATTCAGTTATTTATGATGAAGCGAACCTTCATTGTTGGAACTATCATTGCGTTAATGATTTTTTGCTTAGTCTATTTTTTTATTAGAGAAAAAACTAAATCTGGAATTATTACTACGTTGATTTTATTTGCATTATTTTATTATGGAGTTGTCTATGATTTTTTAGAAGGATTATATTACAAAGGATTTTGGCCATTTCATAATATACATAGATATACAATTATTCTTATTTTACTTTATTCAATTTCAGTTGTTTGGTTTGTAAATAAAAAAATTATTTTTGGCAATAAAATCAATTATTTTTTAAATATTTTAATTACATCGCTTCTTTTGTTTAATGTATCTAAGATAATATATAAGAAAGCTGTTTTTATTGAATCAAAAAAATATTTTAAGGAAGAACATCATGTTGTATCAAATGCAAATTTTCCAAATATTTACTACATGGTGTTAGATGGATATGCTAACCAACAGGTATTAAAAAAATATTATGGTTTTGATAATTCTGAATTCATTAACTTTTTAAAACAAAAACATTTTTTTGTTGCTGATAGCTCCTTTTCTAATTATTATTCTACATCACCATCCCTTTCTTCAACATTAAATATGGAATATCATAATGAGAAAATAAATGAAAATTATTTAGAAAAAATTAGAACTAATAAAGTACTCGACGTTTTAAAAAGAAGAGGATATAAAACATACCGTTTACAGTCTGGATATGCCGTTACAAGCGGGTTATCTCAAATTGATTCTGTTATTACCATTAGTGCTCCAAATGAATTTGAAAGAAGTATTTTAAAATACAGTATTTGTAGACTAGATGATTTATTTGGATTTATCCCATTTTATAGACTAAAAAGTCAAATTGCAAATTTACACTCTGTGGTTAATTTGCAATTTAATGGGCCTAAATTTGTTTTTATTCATATCGTTGCGCCGCACCCACCTTATGTATTCGATGAGTATGGCAATAGATCTTTTAGTAAAAAAAATGGCGACAATTCTTGGGAACCTAAATCCAATTATGTTTCTCAGTTAAAATATTTTAATGGTGTAACCAAAAAATTTATTAATTATACCCTAAATAAAGATAAGAATTCAGTTTTTATTTTGCAATCAGATCACGGTCCTTGGATTACATCTCAAAATCCAAATGAAGTCTTTCATGCTAGATCAATGATTTTAAATGCTATGTATTTTAAAGATACATTACAATATAAGATGTTATATAAAACAATTAGCTCAGTAAATACTTTTAGAGCAGTTTTTAAAGCTCATTTAGATTCTTCAGTTACTTTAATAAATGATAAGGAAAGCGGAAAAAAAGATTTACTAAATAGCCATGTATTTAAAGATAAAGTAATTAATTAGATTTTTTTTCTTGAACTTAGTATATATAATAATACTAAAGTAGAAGCTAAAAAGGGTGCAAATGCAATTTTAAATCTGATTAAGGCCCCGAAATTTGAAGTAGATAATCCTATTAAAATAGCCAATATTAGAGAATATGAAAAGCAAAATATTAGTAATGGGTTTTGAAAAAGTAATGAAAATACACCTGTTATTTTATTTTTAAATAAAACAATTATAGTTAATAGTATTAGAATGAAATTTTCTAAGGCTGACAATATCATTTGGGCATTTCTAGCATCCAAAAAAGTTGGCCGGTAAAACGAAGCAAATAAGGCAGCTGGAGCTACCTTAAGTGCTCCTGACGGAGTTGGCTCATAAGTTCCAATGTCAAAACTACTACCTTGGTAATAGGATTGTTTTAAATCGTTTTGTTTTACTGAAGCCTCTTCTAATAATTTTTTTAAATCAAAATCACCCATAAGCGATAAAATTGAAAATCCTAACACAATAGAAGTAGTTAAAATAATTGGGAAGGCTAGTAATTTTAGTAACACATATTTTATTTTATCAATTTTTCCATACAACAGCCAAAAAATAACACCAGGCATTAAAGAAATTAAGATATATGGTTTTATGAAGAAAATTATAAAGGTTGATAGTGTTATGGAAGCTATAATTTTAAACTCAAATCTTTTTTTAATAAATAAATTATCAAAGTAATGAATAAACCAACAGGTCGCGGATAAGGTAATCGTGTCTTTTAAAATACCTGACCCCCAAAAAATAACTGATGGAACTGCTATAAAGCTATAAAACAACACTTTTGAATAATTTGGATAATAACTCACAAATACCTCGTAAGCTTTCCATATACCAATGTATGATAATATTGAAAATATTAAAGTAGATAATATAAAACTATTGAAGGATATTAATACTATTGGAGTTGCTATTTTAATTACTAAAAGTGTTTTGGGGTCAAAATACATATAGGCCCATGGGTAACCAGATGTTGGGCTGAACCTGTGATAGTTTTCATAAGAGCTTGATGAAAAATAGTTGGTTGTAAAGTCTACAGAATTTTCTACTAATAAATTTGAAAATGCTCTTGCAGATTCAAAGTAGTTTACAGTATCTCCTCCCTTATAAATATTTATATAAACATAACAAAAGCCTATTCCGCCAATGATTTTTAATATTAACCCCGTTAAAAAATACTTGTAATGTGGATACTGTTTTATTTTTTTTTTTTGGTGAAAGTATGCAAAAAAAACAATAAGTAATAAATATATTGGTGTAGCTATAAGTTCCGCGGCACTTAAGTTTTCTATATAACCGTAATTGTTTACTACATCATTCATTCAAACCAAATGTATATTTTTTTTTGATTACTATTCTATTTATATTTTAATATCCATATCATTTTATTCAAAATGAATAATTAGTACAGTTATTGAAGAATAAAGCTTGTTCAATTTTTCTATAATTAACACACCTCCATAAAAAAAGTCCTTTCAATATTGAAAGGACTTTTAAGTTTTAAAAGAATATTTTATTTACCTAAACCAACTGGACTACCTACTCTAACCATGGCGCATCTAAAGCCAATATGAGCTGTTGCTTGTCTTTGATCTAAATAACGACGTGTGCCTGGGTTTAACCAATAAGCTCTATCTCTC
>JANXRU010000394.1 GCA_025356715.1 Bacteroidota bacterium | reverse complement strand
TGCATTTTATGTAACAACTGGTATTTCTTCAACCAAGCGATTTAATAGTACTTGGAAAATTTCTCAAATTGTTGGCATTAACGAATTATATAGCAATCATGATATTTCAATTTATCCCAATCCAACGACAGAAACAATAACGATCAAATCAAACAAGGATGTTATTATTTATATTGAAATTTATGATATGCTTGGCAAACAAGTAGTTTATCAAGAAGTTAATGATAAGGCTGTACAATTAAACCTGCCGTTACCTAAAGGTATATATGTACTAAAAGGATTAACCTTTAATAATTATAGGATCAATCATAAAATTGTGATTAATTAATTTTATATTTATCGGATGAAAAAAATTATTGCTACCCTTCTATTGTTTTGTTCAATAGCAACTTGGGCCCAAGTGCATAAAGCAGATGATCTTATAGGAACCTACATGACAGATAAAAACGAAGGCATGGTGGAAATTACAAAACGTGACGCTAAGTATTTTGGTAAATTATTATGGACTAAAACGGAAGGTAAATTAGACACGAATAATCCTGATATAAAACAACAATCTCAACCATTGAGAGGCAAAGAAATTTTGAAATCATTTGACTTTAATGGCTCTGATTTATGGCATAATGGTACTATTTATGATCCAAAAAACGGAAAGACTTACAGTTGTAAAATTACGCGCGATGAAAAAGGAAATTTAAGTGTCCGCGGATTTATTGGCGTTTCCTTACTAGGCAGAACAACGTTTTGGGTTAAGGTTAAGTAAATTTTCATCGTTGCGAGGAGGTACGACGAAGCAATTTCAAAAAAATTCTATCATGTTGGGGTTGAGATTACTTCACTACACTGCGTTTCGTTCGCAATAACGAACGAATACTAAAAAATAAGTCATTAAATTTTAAGTTTATATACTCGTCAGCGGTTTTATTTACTGCAATGCCATTGCATCTAATTTCATCTGCTTAATCATGCTTACCAAGCCATTTGCGCGTGTTGGCGATAAGTGTTCTGTTAGTCCAATTTTATTAATAAAATCTAAGTTAGAGTTGATAATGGTTTGTGGAGTTTGATGAGATAACACGCGAATCATTAAGGCAACCATTCCCTTAGTAATAATAGCATCGCTATCAGCGGTATAAATAATTTCATCACCATGTTTTTCCGAATGCAACCATACTTTGCTTTGACAGCCTTTAATAAGGCGTTCGTCGGTTTTGTAATCTTCTTTTATTTTTGGTAAGGATTTTCCTAATTCTATTAAGTGCTCATATTTACCTTCCCAGTCATCACCAAATAATTCAAACTCGTCAATAATTTCGTTTTCTATTTCTGTAATTGTCATAATAGTCTGTTATTATCTGATCTAATAATTTATTTCAATTGCTTTACACCTTTATGAAATTGCTCTAAAAATAGGCGAATGATGAGTTGGTATTTCCTAAAATCAATTACTCTATCTGTATTAAAATCTAATTCATTTAATCCATCATATGTGTTAATGAAATCAACGGTTTGTTTTTTGGTGAGTTTTGTAAGCAAGGCATCAAACTCTGTAGTGGCTTTTTGTTGTTGTTTTAAAACGTATACTAAATTAACCAAAGCCTTGATGTCAATAGCTTGTAAGGTTAATGTTTTTTTGTAATAAGTTTCTGCTAACACCCAATTTTTTAGTACAGCACATTCGTTACCAATCATGGTATATAGCTGATGCAAGTGTTTAATTTCTTTTTCAGCGGTTAAAAATAAGTCTAACGCTTTGGCATGTTCGTTTTCTCCAGAACAACCAATCGCCTCTAAAATTAAATCAGGTGGCAGTTCCCTTGCATGTGTTTTTCTAATGGAATCTATTATTAGTTTAGCTTCTTCCTGTTTGTTTAGGTATTGTAAACACGCCGCTAATTTCAACGAATAACGAAGCGTTGATGTGTTTTCGTGGTGCAGTTGATGCAACAATGTATAAGCCTCATCATATTGCTGTATACTCATTAATACAGTAGAGAGGTAATAGTGTGATTCGTTAATGATTTTTTTGAGTGTTTGTTCTTTGTTTGTTTCAAATTTTTGAATGTAACCTAACTCCATCAATTGAAACATAGCGGCTGCTGATTGCCATGATTGCTCTGTTTCCCTTCCTTTATGCATGCCACAGCTTCCCTCAATGGTTTCCCAACTTTTTATTTTACTGATATTTTTTTCGTGTGTGAAGATGTCTGTTAGAATAATGCCATCCATGTCTTCAGCGCAGGGTAAAGAAAATAAATTTAAAAGAGTAGGTGTAATGTCTAATAATGAAGCGCCATGAATAATAGTTTCTTTTTTTATTTCAGTTCCTTTAATACATAACATGCCAAAAGGCGCATGTTCTAAGGACGGAGAAGCAGGATCGTTTGGTAAACGAATAGGGCGTAATTGATTAGAATAAAAACCATGATCAGATAATACCATCACGGTTGTGTCATCACCAGCTATGCCCAATAATTCGCCCAACATCGTATCATGGTATATATACATTTGGTTAACCACCTGATTATACAACTCATAATAATCATTTGGGACTCTTGCCATTTGTGGCGGATAGAATTTCATAAACGTATGACACATTTGGTCAATCACATCAAAATACACCGCTGTAAAATCCCAATCCGTGTTTGATATAATTTCTTTAGTGGCTTCTTGTATGCTTTTAGCATTTGCTAATAAAGCCGCTAAACTATGTAAATGTTTATCGTTGTTTTGATTGATTGTTAGAGCTTTAGGAACAAAATTCAACAATTCTGTTAATGAAATATCCTCAGCATATACTCTGCAATTTGCAATACGCTCTTCCCACGATTGAGGGTAAACACTGGATGTTATAACGTTTTTATCTTTGTCATTTTTTGTAAATAAATTAGATACAGCTACACCGTTAATTGGTTCAGCTGGGTGACTAGGCCACCAGCCGATGACGTTTGTTTTTAAATGGTGTTGAGTTAAGATATTCCAAATGGCTTTACACTGACGGGATGTAACACTTGCAGGACGTGGATTTCCAGTTTCTAAATCAGGCTCTATAAATCCTAAAATACCATGCTTATTAGCTGTTTTGCCTGTAGCAATGGATGTCCAAAGCATAGGAGATAAAGCAGGTTGAAGAGTTTGTATCGTTCCAGAAGCGCCTTGATGTATTAATTTTTGTAAATGAGGCATTTTGTTTTGAGAAAGCAAAGGGTTGATAATATCCCAGTCTGCTGCATCCCAACCTACTACTAAAACTTTTTCTGCTTTTGTATGTTGCATCTGATTCTTAATACCGTTGTAATTTCCCGCTACCAGTAATTGGTAATGATTCTACAATTGTTACGCGTTGAGGAATTTTGTATGTTGATAATCTTTTACGGCAGTAGGTTAATATTTCTTCTATATCAACGGAGGCACCTTCGTTTAAAACTAATTCAGCTTGTATAATTTGCCCCATTAATGGATGCGGAGTACCGCTAATGCGAGCTAATTTTATTTCAAGTATTGTTTCTAAAACTTTTTCAACCTCTTCAGGAAATACTTTATTGCCCGACACATTAATCATTGATTTTTCTCTTCCTTCTACTTTCACTAATCCATCGATTGATTTAGAGGCGTAATCGGCCGTTAAGAAATAACCGTTTTTTAAAACATCAGCTCTTAAGCGAGGAGGTGTAAGATAGGCATCAAACATGCCAGGACCTTTAATTGCTAAATGGCCAACACTTCCGCTTGGTAGGGTGTTTCCGTCTTCATCTAAAATTTCCACATCATAATCGGGGAGGGCATAACCTACGGCATCAGGATATTCCGTTGATTTCACAAAATTAATCATCGGTAATCCAATTTCAATAATGCCGTAAGCTTGGCTGACGTCTATTCCAAATCGTTGCTTAAAGGCTTTACAAATATCAACAGAGATAGCAGCTGATGTTGAAATAACTTTCTTTAATGAGGGCATACTTACATCATCCGTGTTACTTGATAGTAAACGAATTTGCATGGGCGATGCGTATAATAATGTTCCGCCACATTCATTTGTAATATCAATAATATTGGTAGATAAAAAATCTTTGGCGATTGCAATAGCAGTTCCAAAGCGGATATATAGTAAAATGGAAACAACAAAATGATAAGCCATAGGTAATACCCAAACAACAACATCGCTTGTCCCTAATTCCAACGCTTTATTGGCCGCGTCTATTCGCTCAATGGCAGATTGATGAGAAATGAGCACGCCTTTTGATTTACCAGTAGTTCCAGATGTAAATCGAATAAATGCTGGATTCGTCACATGGGCAGCAAACGATTTTGATTTATCAACATTTGAAAATGTAAAGCGAAACGAATCAATAACCATTGGAATGTTCGTCCCTTCATTTATAATTGGTTGCACACCACTTTTATCATCTAAAATAGCATGTAATTGAGCCTCTTCTAACACATCATCTATTTCCGCTTGTTTTAATTGATGCGACATCGGCATAACAGTTGCGCCACAGCCTATAATCGCAAAAATTCCTGAAATAAAATTTCGGCTGTTTTTGGCCATTACTCCAACTCCCATCCCTTTACAAATTCCTAAAGCAATGAGCTGTGCTTTTAGTGCTTCGGTTTCCGTATATAATTCATTAAAAGTGAGCATGCCATATTCATCATATACAGCGGGTAAATTTGGCCATTTGCGAGCAGCGTCCTTAAGTACGTTATAAACGAGTAAATCATTCATCCTGCTAATTTAAGAAATAAAAATCAAATTTTACTGCCTTAATGCATCAAATTAAGTTCCTCTTGAACGGCAGAACTGATGTCATCTATAGTTCCTTTTAAATGATACCCTGCAGCTAATTTTCCTGCAGCATAGCCTGTTTGCAAACAAATTCCCATTACTCGAGCACTTGCAATAGCAACGTCTGTTGCAGAAATCGTTCGGCCTGCAAAAAATAAATTATCAATACTATTTGAAATTAAACAGTTGGCTGGAATTTGATAATAATCGTCAAGATTAAAATAGCGCATTTGAACGCGCTTGTCTTGTCCCCATATTTCAATAGGCCATGCGCCATTTGCAATAGCGGTGTCGTATTTTTTACAAGTTAAAATGTCTTCTTCTGTTAGGATGTATTTCCCAATAGCTCTGGCTCCAACTCTAAAACCAACTTCCGGAGCGATACTACTTAGCGTTGAATTTTTAAATACAGAAATATAACTTATGAAAAATTGCGCCAACGTATAAGCCATCGCATGTGCTTTGATTTTAATATCTTCGCTATTGAATCTTGAATAGGTTACTTCAATAGGGATTCCAATTTTAAAACTAACCGAATTGTTTTTCACGGAACCTTGAACTATAGAGACTCTATCATAATAAGATTCTAATGTTCCACTATCAATCCCTTTTTTAATTTCTTTTATTAATATCATTCCGAGCAAAGCTTCCGAAACAACATCTACATGTTGCATGGTAAATACTTGCGCAGCTGCTTGATAGACTTCACTTTTTATCATTGGTAAATTTGCAAGCAAACTCACAACACTATCGCCAGAACAATCAATTACAGTGTTGCAGTTAATGGTATAAATGGTAGCGTTTTTAATAAGTGTAATAGATTTAATCTTACTGTCTTTAATAATAATGTCTGTAACATTTGAGTTTAAAAAAAGGGAAACTTTATTTTTTAATAATAAACGATTACATAACTCTTTGTAAACTTCGATTTCGTAAGGTAAATAATGCAACCCTATTGTGTTATGCAAGGGTTTGGTTTTTGAAAGTGTTTTTAATTCCTCAGCAAATTCTTTTATAAATCCGTGTGCAATATATTCGGACGTTTCATTTTTACTAAAAGCGTATAATCCGCAAATAGTGCCTACTTCGGCAGCTGTTGCCTTACCACCAAAATACGAATGTTGTTCTATTAACAAAGTATTTAAGCCACTTTGTGCCGCTGAAATTGCAGCAGCAAAACCAGCAGAGCCACCGCCAATAATTACACTATCCGCTTCAATAATTTGTGGCATTTAATAGTTTCCTAGTAATAATTCTTTAATATTTTTTTCGATGCTTCCTAATTCACTTTCACTAATCGTTTGACTAGAATATACAATATTAAGTTTTAACACATTATTGTGTCGTAAAAAAGAAAAGGTTAATCCAGGAGGAAATGTTTGAGGTGGAAAAATAACAACATCGCTAATTGGCTTATTGATAAGTGTTTTCATGTCATGTATGTTTTCTCCAGTAGAAGTATATAAAAAACTTGCAAATACATTTTCACTATTTCTATTAGTTAAAAAATGATATAATCCAAGTGGTATATGTCGCATCATATTTAAAAGCGTATTGTATTTTTTAGGCATTTCCATTTTTATTTGCTCAATCATTTGAGCATTCACGCATTTTACGGTTTCTTTAATACTCGTTAGATTTTCAGGCAAAATTCGGTAAAACAAAAACAGTACGCAGTTTGTAATTATAGGGCCAATAGCACCTCGCCGTCTGCCATCATAAGGTATTGGAAGCCATAATACACCCTCGGCGCCACGCTTTTTTTGAAGAGTATGAATAATGTGTGAGCAACAAGAAATTAAGAAAATATTAATCCCAAATCTTGCACCATTTTTAACCGCGTTATCATCTATACGTTGGGTTTCCGAACTATCAAATTGAATAATTTTATTTTTGAAATCAATTGCATGTTTAGTTTTAAGACTACCAACTATTCCTGCTATTGGAGCTTTAGATGATGTTTCAATAAAATGTTTTACTTCATACATATTTTTAATATAGTGAAGTAAGGGAATTTTTTTTTCTTTAGTTGGAAAAAAATCATCAAACGTTTCTTGAGAAATAGCGCTATCTTCATTTAAATGTTTAATGAGCATTCCTGCGCCTCGACCATCCATAATGGTATGATTCCAAGACATGACAAATGCACTTTTATTGTTTGCATAATGTATAATGTCAAATTCCACTAGCTTTGTTGCAGACACTTGTATATCTCTAGATAGTATACTTGACGGAATTTCATTTTCAACATCTGAATGATGTTGATAGATGTCCACTGTATTTGTAGTATTTCTATATTCCCAATATGGGATTCGTAAAAGCGACTTTTTTACTAATGTTACATTGCAAAGCCAATGAACAATAGGAGATGTGTTTATGTTTGAAATAATGTTGTTAATCGTAACCTCATTATCTAAAAAAAAAGCGATACGAACAACATTTCCACCTGCATGATATTTTTCAGCATGCGTTTCAAGCATTAAATGGAAACAGTCTGCCCCACTTAAATATATTTTTGATGGATATATTAAGTTATTTGAAGACGACATCATGTTTTTTTGTATAAATTACTTAATAAGTGAATTTACAACCATTGATAAGGCTTGTATCGTTTTGAAATTTTCGGGAACTAATTTATCATCAGGAATAACAACGCCATATTTCCTTTCAATAAATAAAATAATTTCAACTATTGAAAATGAGTCGATACCAATATCACGAACAATAGTTGTTGATGTAATAACTGTATTTGGTGCTACAATGTTATTTACCAAAAAAGTAATAATGTCAGATTCTATTCTTTCAATATCCATAGTTTTAAAGATTAAATATTACGTTTTACTCTGTTAATTACTGAAGCAATTGTCATGGTTATAATGAAGAAGGCAATTAATTTAATGGATTCGTCAAGTATACCAAAAGCGCCTGATCCTCTTAAAAACAATTCATAAAAGCCTTCCAAGGCCCAATTTAAAGGAGATAAAACGCTTATATGACGCATTAATTCAGGCATAATATACGTTGGCACCCAAAGACCGCCTAATGCCGATAATAATAAGATTGATAAAGAACCAACGATGGCTGCTTGTTGTTCGGTTGATGCAATAGTACCAACCATCACGCCATAACCTGTTGCGGCAAATGAAGTAGCTAAGGTTACAATAAAAATACCCAATAAGCTATTTCCTAAAACTAGCACTGGCAATCCAAGCATTGGTAAAAATATGAGGCCTACCGACATCATTAATAAAAATTGGAGCATGCAAACAATAACATATACTATTATTTTTCCGTTAATGAGTAGTAAATACGAGCTTGGCATGGTATGCAAACGAAAGACTGACCCTTCATTTTTTTCTTTCATAATACTGCCAGCTAAAGGAATTACAATAAAAAACATCGCGAAGATGGTCCATGCAGGCACGTTGTGTTGCACGGCATTAGGCACCAATTCGCCAATGATATTAGATGCATATACTTCCTTGTAATTAATAATTTGTGTTTGAGCAAACGCATTTTTAGGTGGAGAAGTTTTTTCAGGCATTAGCTCAGCTATTTGTTCCGAAAAAGTTTGGAACATAATTTTTGTTTTTACAATTGAAATAAATTCATGTAAATTACTTGTAATAGAAGTTAAGAAGGATTTTTTTGTAACGGGATCGATGTATAACACAATATTAATGGAATCTGTTACTTGAACATTTTTTTTAGTGAGCGTGTCTTCATCGCTTGGCATTGCTGAACTAACAAGTTGACCTACATTTTTTCGAATGGCATCCGTGGCTCCTTTTGGAATAACAATACCAATTAAGAATTTTCCTTTTGAAACAGCTTGTTTAGCCAATTCAGCGGTAGCTGGTTTGCCATTAATTGAATCTGAGACAACACACAATTTAGAATAATGTAATCCTTGTTTGATAGAAATACCAAGGGTATCATGATCATTATCAACAACAATTATTGGAATACCTCGCTCGTTGATGCTTTTAAAAGCAGAGTCTTGAACCAAAGTCATTACCAATACTAATACCATTGGCATGATAAATAAAATAGATAAACCTATTTTATCTCTTAATAAAATAAGCGTTTCTTTTTTAACGGAGGCTAATAATTTATACCACATTAGTCTCTTAATTTACGATTAGTTAAATTTAAAAACACTTGTTCTAAGTTCATAGAATCTTTAGTATTAGCAATCAATTCTTTTGGAGTGCCTTGAGTAATTATTTTTCCGTAATCGATGATGGCAACTTGAGTACAAAAATGTTCAGCTTCCTCCATATGGTGCGACGTGTAAATAATGGTAGTCCCTTGTTTATTTAATTCTGTTAAATGTTCTATAATCACATTACGTGATTGTACATCTACGCCAACCGTTGGCTCATCTAAAAATAATATTTTTGGTTGATGTAAAATGCTTGCGATTAAATTAACGCGTCGTTTCATCCCTCCAGAATAAGTAGAAACCTGCCTGTTAGCAGCATCTGATAAGCCCAATTTTACTAACCAATCTTCTATTTTATGTTTTAAATCTGTGCCTTTTAACCCATACATAGAGCCATAAAAATGTAAATTTTCACGCGCTGTTAAAGATGGGTAAAGTGCGATATCCTGAGGTACAACGCCGATAATCTGTTTAATAGGAGTGATGTCGTTACCAAGAAGCATTCCGTCAATAAGAACTTTACCACTCGTTGGCGGAAACAAACTGCATAGGATAGAAATAATGGTTGTTTTACCAGCTCCGTTTGGGCCTAATAAACCGAAGACGTCGTTTTTATTGATAGAAAATGAAACTCCTTTTACAGCAGCCTCGTCAGAACCTTTAAATTTTTTGGTAAGATTTTCTATTTCAATAATAGGCACACTTTTCATAGTTTTTTGAAGAGAGTAAATTTACTAAAAAAATGCCAAAAAAATTCATTTTTCTTTATGATTTTAGTCGTAAACTACTTCTAATGAGTGCTTTTATCTAGTTTTAAAAGTCGAGATTTTCTATTAAGTTTTTGATGTTTTTTCTTTTAAACGCTTTGCATGTTTACCTTTTCCAGATCGGTGAAATAGGCGCTGAAAAAACGGCTCACGAGTGTGGTCTCTATTAACTCCCGCTTTTTGTTTACTGCGTTTCATACGCTTACGCACTTCTTTTGTTTGAATGCGCTTATGGTGATTTTTTATTTTCTTTTCTTCGGCTCGTTTATTCCTTCGTTCTTCTTTCCATTCTTTTTTATCAGCCTTACGTTGTTTTCGCTTGCTTTTAATACTTTGTTCACTTTTTGGCGGTCCGCCGCCA
>JANXRU010000393.1 GCA_025356715.1 Bacteroidota bacterium | reverse complement strand
GTTATTAAATTTAAAGACGATTATTTATTGACCAATACCCTGGCTTTAGAATTTGTAAATAGACATCCGAAATTATATTTAAAAAAAGTGGGCACTACTATTGGAAGTCTTATAAAAAATGAAGTAATTCCACATCACGATTTAGCGTTAAGTATTCATTTATCTAAACAGTTACAAACCATTACATGTAGTGATGAGGAAGCGCTTTCTTTTTATAAAAAAACATTGCAACATGTTAGGGGTTCTAATGGTTGGAATTTAATGACTTTCAATGATTTTGGATTAGGTTGGGTAAAAAATTTAGGAAATAGAATTAATAATTATTTACCTAATGAGTATCGTATTTTAAAATAATTTTTTATAAATCTTAAAAAGAACAATAGTATGTTTGGAAAAATGGGTGATATGATGAGCAAGCTTAAAGAAATGAAGCAAAAGGCTGATGAAATCAAATTAAAACTAGATACCACTTTAATTAATGTGGAAGGAGCCGGCGGAGATATTAAAATTGTGATTAGTGGAAATAGAAATATTAAGTCTATAGTTATTGCTGATGCTTTACAGCATAGTAATAAGGAGAAACTTGAAGAACAATTAATAGTAACTATTAATAAAGCCTTGTTCAAAGCTAATGAAATAAACGAACACGAGATGAAACAGGTGGCTAGTGGAATGCTACCTGGCTTAGGATAAACTTTGCTTAACGTGGATATTCAATTCGTACGTGGTAAATATTCATCAAGCGTTTTTTGAAAATTCAGTGTATTGTGAGGTTACGAAATAATTTGTTGAAGTTATACTGAGGAAACTTTGTTCAGGTAGATATTACTTTAATGTATTTTCACAAAATAGTGTTCTTCTTTATAGATAAACTGTTTCAATTACTTTAAGAACTCTTGTTTTAGAGACTAATCATGTTTTATCATTAAGAATTGATATACTAAGAATTTATTTTTGGTAATATCAAACAACTATTGTAATTTTCGGATGTATAATATGATATACGAGTACAATATGATAAACGTACTATATGTAGATGATGAGGAAAATAATCTGAAATCATTTAAGTCAACTTTTAGAAGATTTTTCCATATTTATACCGCTATATCTGCAAAAGAAGCTGAAGTTATCCTTTCTGAAAATGAAATTCATGTGTTGATCACTGACCAACGTATGCCAGTAAAATTAGGAACAGAACTATTAGCTGATTCAGTTAAAAAATATCCAGAACAAGCGAGAATTTTATTAACTGCATACGCAGACATAAAGTGTTTAGAGCAGGCTATTAATAAAGGAGAAGTTTATCGTTATTTTGAAAAACCTTGGGATGCTGATGTATTAAAAGAGGCCATTGAAGAGGGTTATGATATGTTTATATTAGAAAGAAAAAGAAAAATACTTAAGGAAACCTTGAAGCAAATGACACTTGAGGAATTGCAATTATTATTACAGCAAAAAAAAGGGAGCGATGTTAAATAATAACATAAATAGGATTAAAATCATTAGTATCAATTTTATATCTTTTGTGTTTTCTAACTTCTAATTCCAATTCAACTATACGTAATTCTTTTTCTATTAATTGTTTTTTGAAACTTGCAAATAAAATTCTAGTGCTAAGATCTTCGATGTGATTTTTATTTGACGAAATAAGGGTTATGTTTTTAGATAATATATTTTGACTCGATATAAACTCAATAGGCGTTATCTGAAATGTATCACAAATTTTAGTAATTAATGCATCAGAAAAATTTGTTTTTCCGTTTTCTATTTTACTATATGATTGTTGAGTTGTACTTAAAATTAAGGCTAAATCTTTTTGTTTTCTGTTACTATTTTCACGCAATACTTTTAATTTTTGTCCTAAATAACTATTGATAAAATTTTTCATAATCAGTATAAATTCATTTTCAGAAACTAAATTAAACATTAAAATAGGTTCTATCAACTATGGAAAATTATGTTTAAAAAAGTCTTACAACCAATTGATTGTATATACATCCATTTGGTTGTTTTTTGCAGTTATTTTGATTATAAAAAGCGATTATAAAAAAGCATTAATTATTTTTTTAGCTTTTTATTTGTTAAACAAATCAATTAATCCATCTAAACAATGAAATCAAATTTTAAAACCAAATTATTAGCTGGGTTATTACTCGCTAATGTGGCGCTGTTCTCGCAAATGAATTACATGGCTACACCTCCAATTAAACTAAATTTACAAAACACTCCGGTTGCGATTACTCCTTTGTATACTGGTGCACCCACAACTGATGCTTATAGCGTTTCCAATGGGGCTTTTGATGTAAATGGAAATCTATTATTCTATATTAAAGACGAAAATGTATTTAATGCCTCTGGAGTTATAGTTGGGCAACTTGGTGGAGGATACATCGGTGGCAGTTGCATGGGCGGTTATCTATTACAAACACTTCGTGAGGTCGCTATTGTGCCTATACCAGGTTCTTGCAATGATTATTATGCTATATTTATCAAAACAAGTCCAAATTCTGGAAGTTATGCTTTTTATACTAAAATTAATTGTACGAGTGGTGTAGTAACTGTTACTAATGCTAGTGGGCCTTACTCTAACACTTGTAATAGTGTGTTTTTTTCGGGCTACCAAGCCTTTGGTATTGGTCCCTGTGGCGATATACCAGGCGGTATTGCGGTGTCTAAAATTGTGAGCGGTAGTGGCAGCACTGCCAAACGCTTTTTGTATGTAGCAGGTGGCACTTCTTATGTATCTACTAATAGTATTACAAAGTATGATATTACAAATACTGGTATTGCTAACGCAGGAGCATTTAATACATTAGCTGGTTTAGTGGGCACGGATTATGGCACCATGGAATTAGAACTTTCTCCGGATGGGCAATATTTAGCTTGGAGTAATTATGGCTTTTATAACCAAACGGGTACTAAAGTATTTGTACAAAAATTATATGCAAATACTACAGGTTTAAATAGCGGTCTTCCACAAATATATACCCTTAATGCCATTAAGGGTTTAGAGTTTGATAAAACTCCCATTAATCCCAATTTATATGTAGCGGGTGGCACACTGGGTAGTAGTATTTTAGCTAAAATAAATACTGCTACGCAAGTAGTAACTAATATTACACCGTTAATTGATGTGAGTAATACGTTTTTAGAATTGGCGAAAAACGGGAATATATTAGCCTTATCAAGTTGGAAATCATCATCATTAAGGTTAATGGAATTAAATACTACCACCAATGCTATGACGTATCAAATGGAATGGGCTAATTCGAGAAGTACCATTTATGGCTTTGGCGGTGTGGCTACCCTTCCTGATCAAATAGATGGAGAAGATTATACCTCCTTTACAGGAAACCAATATGTAGCGCTTACAGGCATTACACTTAATAGCCAGATTCCAGGTGCAACTTGCTCTTCAGCTAATCCATCTTTATATAATTGTTCGTCCATTAATTTGAATGCAACCTATCTTTATGGTATCACAACCTCATCTTCATATAAAGTAGAAATTCATAAATTGGACGGAAGTTGTATAAACATCCCATTAAGTTCCGACCCAACGGCATTAAATTATGTTGGAGCTTGGGTTAGTGGTTCGGTACCTGCCAATTTGCTCATTTCTAATTTATATGATGTATATAATAATAGCTTAATTAGTTCCCACGCAGGTAGCTATAGCGTGTCGGTTTCTGTTCGCGATATCTGTGGTAATATTAGTACTCAAAGCGGTATTTTTAATTTATTAGAAGCTATAGTACCAAGCCCCTTACTCGAAATTTACAATACCTATTACTCTAGCCCAGCTAATACGTATTTGCCAGCTGGCACTAGTATTGCCACGGCCATACCAACAGGCGCCTTAACAGCAGGTTTCCGTATTAATGGTAGTACGGGTAGTGTTAGTAATTATAGTGTAAAGATAGATCTAGTGAATAACACGGGCGTGTATATTAAAAACATATACAACACCACAACAGCTACAAGTAATATTTCAGTTGTATCGCCACAACAACTAAATTCATTATGTGTGAGTGCAGCTGCTTGGAGTCCTGTAGTGCCTGGTGGGGGAGCTTGCACTTCTATTAGCCCTGCATATACTGGTTATACAGGCTATTGGGGTTATACCAACGGCTTAAATAGTGTAGGTAATTATTATAAATTAACACTTACCTTAAGTAACCCTTGTAGTAGCACTTCTGCTTATAGTTATTTGTATGTTAATAATGGTTATGCCCGCATGGCTAAACCTAACGAATTAACTATTGCTAACGAAGCTTTGCAAACTAACCTAACCGTGTATCCTAACCCAAGCACAAGCTTAGTAAATTTTGCACTAAGCAGCGAGGCAGACGATGTATATACTATTGAAGTATATGATGTAATGGGAGCCAAAGTAGCTGCTATAGCTACTAACCAAGCCCTAAGCAAAGGAACACATACCCTTGAGTTTAATACAGCAAACTTAGCAACTGGCATTTATACTTATAAAATAAACTCCAATAACCTAAACCAAACTGGCACATTGCAATTAACAAAATAACAACAGCACACAATAAACCCCAGCCCTACTGCGTTACTTTAGGGTTGGGGTTTTTACTTATTTTAATTAGTTTACACAAAGCATGCTTTACTTAAAAAAATACATCTCTTTTTTTTGCTCACTTTTTTT
>JANXRU010000044.1 GCA_025356715.1 Bacteroidota bacterium | reverse complement strand
CAACCAATATGGTTATGGGCTTTGCCAAAACCAGGATCTTCCAAAATAATTGATTCTAAAAGCTTTAAAGCTTCTGAAATTTTATTATCTCTAATTAAATCATCAGCTCTTAAAAAATCTTCATTCAATGTTAGTTCACTTTCCATAACATCTATTTTACTAATTCCAATAAGTTAGTGCAAATATATTTTAAGGTATGTTCATCCATTTCGGTATGCATGGGTAATGATAGCACGGAGGCACATAATTTTTCTGTAACTGGAAAATCTCCTATTTTAAAACGATCGCTTTTGTAAGCATTTTGTTCGTGCAATGGAATAGGATAGTAAACCATAGCAGGAATACCTCTTTCAGCTAATTGTTCTTTTAATTTTGTTCTGTCAACACCATTTAATTGTAAAGTATATTGATGAAACACATGCGTAGAATTTTTTGCTCTAACAGGTGTTTTTAGTTTTGGGTGATTAGCTAACGCTTTATCGTAGTAGTCAGCAACTTTATGTCTTGCTGCAGCATATTCATCTAAATGTTTCAATTTTGCTTTTAATACAACAGCTTGTATAGTATCTAATCTCGAATTAACCCCTAAAACATCATGTACATATTGTACACTTTGCCCGTGATGGGCTACCATGCGTAATTTTTTAGCTAAAGTATCATCGTTTGTATAAATAGCACCACCATCTCCGTAACAGCCTAAATTTTTACTCGGGAAAAATGATGTACAGCCAATAGTTCCAATGGTACCAGCTTTTACTTTTCTGCCATCAGAAAATGTATAATCAGCGCCAATGGCCTGAGCTACATCTTCAATCACAAATAGATTATGTTTTTTTGCAACAGTCATAATCCGCTCCATATCGGCACATTGGCCAAATAAGTGGACTGGTACGATGGCTTTAGTTTTTGATGTAATTGCTTTTTCAATAGCTTCGATATCGATATCAAATGTATTAGGATAAACATCTACCAAAACAGGTGTTAATCCCAATAAACCAATTACTTCGGCAGTTGCAACGTAGGTGAAACTTGCTGTAATTACTTCATCGCCTGGTTTTAAATCTAAGGCCATCATGGCTATTTGTAAGGCATCCGTGCCGTTAGCGCAAGGTATGACGTGTTTTACATTTAAATAGTTCTCAAAATCTGCTTGAAATTCCTTTACTGCGGGGCCGTTTATAAATGCGGTTGTATTTATAACTTCTTGTATTCCGGCATCAATTTCTGTTTTTAATTTATCGTATTGACCTTTAAGATCAACCATTTGTATTTTTTTTGTTAAAGTCGCCATTTTTTGAATTTTACCATGCGAATATAACATATTTCGGGCTAAAATATGGCGAAAAATAAAGAAAAAGGTATGGTTTTATACGAATAATAACCCGTATTTATGATTTTAATTAAAATTTAATAGAGACATCTATTTTTTTAAGGAAAATAGAAATGAAGATCGTTCAAATTCAAGATAACTTAATTTTATTAAAGTAAATCTAAATCTAAATTAATGGTATAACCAACACCCTTCGTTGTTTTAATAATATCGTTTCCTAATATTCTTCTAATATTTCTAATATGAATATCAATCGTTCTACTTTTTGCAACATCTGGAGAATCCCATATTTGTTTTGCAAAATCGAGGCGTGTGAAAATTTTATTTGAGTTTAAATACATTAAACTAATCATTTCAAATTCTTTTCGAGGTAGAGTTAACTTCCCTTTTTCAGTGATTATAGCATACTGCTCTCTGTCTACATAAAATTTTTTCAAAACATCTTCTTCAATAATGGGCGGATGTTTGGAAGCAAATCTTTTTTTGAGCATCGCAATGCGAGGCTCTAATAGCATTGGCTTAATCGGAGTTATTATAAAATCATCAGCACCACTAGCGAAAGCTGCTATTTGAATGTAATCATCTGGTTTATTTGTAAAAATAATAATGTTAGGTTGTTCAATTGTTTTTGTATTCCTAATTTCTGTTGTGATGCTAATCCCATCTTTTTGATTTAAATCTAATTCTACAACAACTAATTGGATTGAATTATTTTTTAATATTGAAAATAGTTCACCTTCTGTATTTGCAAAAAAAACAGAATATTGTTTTTCTTTTAAATAATCAATTACGTTTAGAACTGACGATTCATGATTAGTACAGAATACAATATTAAATGAGTTGAGCATATTAATAAAAAGAGGCTGCCTGAAAAATGTTTAGGCAGCCTCTATTGAGTTAGTAATTTTAATTAGTTATAATTAATTTTTTAATTTCTTTAGCACCATTTACAGTTAATGAAACATAATAAATTCCACTTGCTAAGTTTGATGTATTTAAGTTGATAGAATGATTTCCTTTTTCAAAATCATTTGTTTGAGACATAGTAGATACTATATTTCCTAAAACATCATAAACAGAAACACTCACATTGTTTTTATCAGCTATGCTGAAAGAAATTGTTGTGTTTTGTGATGCAGGATTCGGATATAAAACAAATGAATTTTGAACGATAGTAGTTAAATCATTAATGCCAACAAAGCCACCAACAAATTTAGGGTTTGTAAATAATGCTCCAGTAGATGCTGTTGAAGCTGCTTTTAAACGATAATCAGGAGTTGTAACAAATAAGTTAGCAAATGTGCCATCAACAAAGTTTACTTGGGCAACTGTTGTAATTGTATCTACATTATTAGCGGCAAAATATGTATGATACCAAGGTTGAGTAAATACAGTTCCATCATTAACAGAAGTTAATTGATTTACAGTTAAAGTACCTGCGGTTGCAGAAACATCTGTTAATATGATATTTTGAAAATAACAAGAACTATCAGCTGAAGAAGGAGCCGTTAAATTATCTAAAGTAGATGCTTGTTGGTAACGTAATCCTTGAGTCCAACCTACAAATACTGTATTAAAAATTGACTCAGCCATATTTCTTCTTAAATGCGCTGCTGCTTTATGATGCGTGTTTACACCAGCAACATCACCATAAGCCGATCCATCACCATAAGGCCCTACCATTGTCATATTAGAAAATACTGCTTTAGTTAAAGGCAAATTTAAATAAGGTGAAACGCCATTGTTATCACATTCAAAACCATTTGATGCATATGTTGGATCGGAATCATCAGCAATATACGGGTCTCTAACTGCTAAGCCAAATTGTACACGTCCACTATAACCATTATCCGTATCAAAATCATCGTCTTTACCTCTAATTGCGATTAAATATTTAGCGTCAACTGTTCCTCCAAACCATTCAAATGAATCATCTCCAGAAAAAGAAACTTGTATATGATCTATTTTTGTTCCGGATCCAACTCCGCCAAATGTTAATCCATTGATTTCACTATTTAAAATAGATGGGTTTAATGAAACGCCTGCAAATTCAATACGACAATACGACATTTCTCCTGAGTTATCTGCATCATTAGTTCCACCAAAATGTCTATAGCCATTTGGTTCGTCAGTTACAAAACCTTCAACTTTCATTTCATTAAAACCTGTTGATGCAGTTGTAAGTGTATGTAAATTTACACGTGCATTTCCGCATAAAACAACTCCACCCCAATCACCTGCACCACGAGTAGTGTTTTCAGCTTTGATAGATGTGAAAATAATTGGCTGTGCTGCTGTACCTACTGCATGAATTTTAGAACCTCTTGAAATTACTAAAACACCTGGTGTAACTGTAATATCAGTTTGTTTCCCTCTAATAATTGTACCTGGTTGTATTGTTAATTCTGCATTATTAATAACATGAACAAAACCATCTAAATATACAATTCCACTCCATGTGGTGTTTGTTGAAATGTTTCCAGTTACTGTAGTTGTTGGTGCTCCATATACAGTTGCTTCAGGGTCCCAATTTGCCCATCCACTTGTCCAGTTAGTAGCAGGTGTATTATCTGTTATGGGGAAAGCACCTTTGTAAGAAGTTGCTGTCCAAAATGCTGATTGTGCATTTAGAAATGTTGCAGCTAATAATGCTGCGGCTGATAAATAAATTTTTTTCATTTTTTTGTTTTATTAGTTTTAACGACGCAAAGATATTTTACACATCTTCATAAATCATTACGCAAACTTTACCATTAGCTTATAATAACATTAACTTAATGTTATTAAAAAGGATTGCTATTTACATAACCTTAATATGAAAATTACAATGAAACTATTTTTTTTGTGATTACTCGATTACCTAGCTGTATTTTAAGGTAATAAATCTCAGAAATAATATGATGCGGTAAATCAATTAATAATTCTTGTTCTCCTTGCTGATTTTGATTAATGAGGCTTTGTATTTGTTGCGCTTTACTATTATATAATTGAATCAATACCTTTGTATTTGTCAATAGAGAATAATTAACTACGACCTTTTCTATAACTGGATTTGGAAATGTTTTAATAACAAGATCATCAATACTTTCAGTTATTGAATTTGTTTGAGCATTACTTAATATTATATTTTTTGTATTTACCTTGTCACCACTTGTATTACCATGGTTATCTACACCTAATAAGGCACAATACAAGTAACCAGTACCTGTTGATGGGGCTGTCCAAATAAAATCAAATCCTGTTGAATTTGAGGCCGAATGCGTGATATCAGAATAAGTATACCCAGTGGTTGGAGTATTTATATATTCGTCGGATTGATTAGTTTGTATTATTCCAAAATCGGTAACCGAGCTAGCAATTGAACTATTAGAATTTAAAATCTCTAAATCAAATCCGTATTTAATATATCCAGAACCTAAAACAGAAATAGTATAAGTTGTATTAGGATTATAAGTATTACCAAAACCTAAAGTAGGCGTAAATATTAATGTAATACTTGGGGTTATTAAACCGCCTGCATGGCAGTTTCCACAATTTAACCCATCAGCTGGAGAACCTGAATGGTAAGCGCAACCACTAGAGTAATATATTTGAAATGCTGATAAAAATGAAACAATTAGAAAAGAAAAAATGATGATATAAAAATTTCTTTTCATTATTGAAAAATATAGCGATTAATAAATTTTGTATGATAACGAAAAGGAAATAGTAGGAGACACTTTCGTATTCATAAAAATATTATCATACTGATAACTATGGCTTAAATTTTGATTTTGAGCTTCAGACCCTTTATCTAATTTTCCATTACCATTAATATCTTGGTATCTGATTTGATTTTGAGCTAATAAATCACGGATATTAAATTTCAACTCAAATTTTTGTTTAAATGTTTTTGATAGTTGAATATCTAAAACATGTCGTGGATTTTCCCATATACTTGGTTCTGACGGTCCTCCAACAATAACAATTCGTCTTCCAATTAAATTATATGAAATACTAACTCCCCAGCCTTTATCGGAATCTAAATATTGTAAGCCTGCATTTACAATGTATGGAGATTGCCCTTGTAGTGGACGAATTTCTCCACCATTTGAATTTGTATTATCAACTCTAGAATGAATATAAGCGAAGTTTGAAAATAAAGTGGTATTGGATAAAAATTTGGAAGAATCAGTTCCAAACAATGTGCTTAATTTAAAACGATATTCCAACTCAGCTCCAATGTTTGTGGCTAATGAAGAATTAGCAAATGTGATAGCATTTGAAGAGCCTAAGTCTAAAACTTGTTCAATAGCATTATTTATTTTTTTATAGAACCCTGAAACAGAAACTATTTGCCCTGCTCCAGGAAACCATTCTAATCTTATATCATAATTATCAATTTTCGATCTTTTTAAATCCGTATTACCAGAAATTTGATAATTAGTAGTAAAATCTAAAAAAGTAAAAGGAGCTAACTCTCTAAATTCTGGTCTTGCAACTGTATTAAAATAAGCTAAACGAATATTTATTTTATCTGTAACGCCATAAACACAATTAATGGATGGTAAAATATCCACGACCGTTGTGTCCGATGTGCCAGGAAGACCATAAATAATTGTAGATAATTTTTGCCTATATGATTCTAATCTTGCTCCATATATAAATCGTAATTTGTTTTCAAAAAAGCGGGAATCTCCCATGACATATCCCGCGTGCAACATGGATGATGCGCTATAACTATCTAGGGGAGTCGTTGCTTCAGTCATTAAAAATCCGCCATCTCGTTTACCAGGTCCATTTACAATTCCAATATTAGCGCTGTTAAAAATATTGGCATCATCTAAGGTTAGTAAGCTATCATTTTTAAAAATTTTAGAACCATTTGTGTAAAAATTGTAACCTAGTAGGCGCGCATTAAAAGCCCTTTCTCTAAATATATGACTACCACCTATTTGAAGTTCGTGCTTTGATTTCCCTATAGTAAAAGATTTACTGATGTCATATTTTATACTCTTCATTGATTCATTTGTTTTTTGCCATAACATGGAGCCACAACTACTAGGCGAAACACCTTGGTTGCCAATAACAGCATTATAAGGAACAGAATCATTTTCTAGTAAGGTGTTTTTTGCTCGAGTCATCCGTCTCAAATTGGGAGTTTCTCTGTTGATATTACTATATCCCGCTACCCATTTAATTTTTAATTTAACTTTTTCTATATAATGATCTCCATTAAATTGCCCTGAGTAAATTTTGTTTTGAGTAAACCATCTTACATTTGATCTTTCCCATGTATTTGCGCCAATGTCTGTAGCCCCTTTTCTTGTAATAACTCTGTCTTCCGTATTGATACTATATAAATTTTTAAAACCAAATTGGTGATTTGGGTGAACTTTGTATGAAAGATTCCACAAAGCACTTGCTAATACAACATTTGAAAAGGTTGTATCCTTATATTCAGAAAGTTTATCAACTGGATAGTCTATGCCTTGTTCATTAAAATCCCTGCGAGTAGTATAAGTTGTATTTGTATTATTATTGTATGTTAACGCTAATACACTTCCAATGTCCCTTTTAAATACCTTGCCAACATTTGCTAACATGTACTGAAAATTCAAATTAGGCATTGCCTTTTTTGTTTGTAAAGACCAATCATAATTGAATAATTTGGCGTCAGAAATTTGTTGATTTTTATCCGTTGTAAATGCTGGGTTTGGATATGCACTTGGTAATGATCTAGTGCCATCATCAACTCCTAACCAATCTGTTTTACCACCCTTGTAAGTTTTGAAATCTTTAAAAGTCGTTTGAAAATTATATCCTGCGCCAATTGAAATGCTTTGTGTATTCTTTTCAGGAATACTTTTGGTATTAATATTTATGACTCCTCCAGCAAATTCCCCTGACATATCTGGCGTAGCCGTTTTTAAAATGATAATATTATCTAAAATATTTGCTGGAAATATATCAAATGAAAATGCTTTTTTATCACTTTCAGAACTAGGCAATGGAGCGCCGTTAATAAATGCTGCATTATATCGGTCACTCATCCCTCTGATAATCGCAAATTTATTATCTTGAATTGTAGCGCCACTAATGCGTTTGATCACATCGCTCGTACTTCTATCTGGTGTTTTTTTAATAGCCTCAGAAGAAATGCCGTCGCTTACTGTAGAACTGTTTTTTTGTAATACTAATAACGTGTTAGTATTTTCTTTATTCATTTCTGCCTGAACCTCTACAACATTCATCGTTGCTGATGTAGATTGGTCTAATGTCAAATTCAAAATAGTAACGTCATTATCTTTTACCTTAACACCTGCAATTTTTTTTGTTTCGTATGTAATATAACTTATCACTAATGTGTGTGTGCCAACTGTTACATTATTTAAACTAAAGTTTCCATCAAAATCCGCGCTTGCGCCTTTAAATGTACCTTCAATAAGAACAGTTGCTCCTGGTAAAGTTTCGCCTGTAGTTGCGTCAATAATTTTACCTGATATTTTCCCTGTTTGAGCTAATACTATGTTTGTTAAGCCTAAAAATAAAATAAATAGTAATCGTTTTTTGAACATAATATGCGTTAATTTCATCGCACAAAAAAACTGTGTTTGTTTAATCTTAATGTCAATCTGACGTTATCTTAATATTAAAAATTGAGCTTGTTTTGCATAAATTATTTAATGTTAAATTAACATTGACTTCTAAAGCTCTATTCCAATTAAAGAAATGTCATCCGTTTGATTTGCGTTCTCTTTCCAAGTTTTTAAAATAAATTCTATGAGTTCTTTTTGGTTTTTCATTGTAAAACTTTGATAATAACTAAGAATATTTAATAAACGTTTTCGACTAAATTTTTTTGAATTATTGGAATCAAACTGATGCTTAATTCCATCTGAAAAAAAATAGAGTTTCGCGTTTTTTTCTAACGTTATATAAAATGTATCAAAACTTCTGTTTTGTTCAAGTTGCCATCCTCCAATTGGATAACTATTGCCTTTATATAATTGTATAGTATTGTTTTGATGAATTGCAAATTCCCCACCGCCACAAGCATATTGAAATTCACGAGTTATAGTATTAAAAGATATTAAGGTAATCTCTAGCCAATCGTTATTGAATTCAGCATCAATAAATTCATTATTAAATGTTTCTATCCATTTTTTATCCAACTCAGTTAAATACTCTCCAACTTGCTTGTAATCTTTTTGTATTACATAATTTAATAAACTAATTCCTAATACGGATAGCATGGCACCTGAAACACCATGCCCTGTGCAATCAGCTAAAACAAAAAATAAAGTATCCTCTTTTTTTGTAAGCCAATAAAAATCGCCACCAATTTTATTTTGTGGTTGATAGAGAACAAAATAATCTTTAAAAAATTTCTCGAAATGTCTTGATTTAGGTAACAAACCATTCTGAATAGTTTGTGCGTATATTAAGCTACTTTCGTGTTCGGTAATTGTAGGTTGTAACATAGATGATTGGTTCATGTTACAAAGATTACCAATCAACATTACCTTTAAGTGAAAGGTATATTAGTTTATTATTATGAATAATTTTTTGAATTCGAAGTGTTTTGTAAAACACCACCTATCTCAAAATAAAAAATCTAATTATCAGTTAAATAATTAGATTAGTTTATGTTTTTAGATTATTTGTCGAATTGTAAATAAGATAATATGAGAATTAATTAATAGGGTTGTTTTTAATTTTAACTAAACTTGTGTTCAAAATGATGATACAATTGATGCCTAACTGAGCAGTATCACTAATTTTCTTTTCTGGATATTGATATTTTAATTCTTTACCTATTGCTTTATAAAGAGTAATAAATAACTCCATGTCTTTTATTACTTTTTTGGTTAGCTTGGTTTTTATTTCTGGATTAGAAATAATTTCTTTTTTTATATGCTTAATTAAATTTGTTGTTTTTATTTTTTGTTCTATAGCTTCTTGATGTAATTCATCTTTCATAATTTGTTTTAATGCCTTATTTATAAGAATATAAGAGAGGTTTAACGCTTCAATATAGTAGCTGTTATCAAATGCTTTTTTGTTTTTGTCTAGTAATTGTTTAATTGTAGTTGCCATAAGTTATTAGTTTGATTGCCTAATATACATATGTAATTGTTAATTTAATATTAAGAAATAGTATATTAATATTTTAATTAAATCCGGAAATAACTTTTTATTTTCTTCTTAATAATCAAAATTTGGGCATCTTGCTACTTTATGTTTTCCGCCCGAACCATCCATAATCATCATAGGTGTTAAACCTATCATTAATTCTAATGAATGCGGTGCAGTGGAACTTAACTGGTTTATAGAATAGTCATAAGAAAATCCAGCAGTGCAGTTTTTGAAAAATCTAAACTGAAATATTCCAGAAATGAAATCTTTGTTTCTAATAGATGCACCAAGCCCAATTCGTTTATTGTAATACGCCATCACATTTAATTCTAAGCTTGGAATGTTGGATAATGAAGAATGTATATTTACTGAAGGAACAAGAACAAATCCATTTTCTAAAAAGAAACGCTTACCATAAGTAAGGTATATTTGTGGTGTCAAAAAAGATTGATGGCCTATTTGCTTATCTCCTTGTTCCTGTCTGTTTTTATAAAGTTGCTGAACGGAAACATCAAAAAACATTTTTTTACTGTATAATCTTATTCCTGGTATAAAATCAGGATATGCATAAAAGGCTGTTGCACTTGTTGTTACAGCAACTGGATCTGAAGGTGAAATAGCATTGTTTGCAATTGAAAATCTCTTAACACCTACAAAAATACCGAAGGAAATATTATATTTTTTTGTTAATGGCATATGGAGTGTATAGGAACCATATATTCCTACATTATGAAACACTCCAGCTTTCTCTTGAGATAAATATACTCCTACGTTATGCCAACGTTTATAGCTCCTTTCTGGCTTAAACGTATAATTTGCACTAAAAAAATTGGAAGAAGGGGCATTATCAAATCCTACCCATTGTTTTCTTATGCCTGTAATAATTTCTAGTTTTGCATTAATGTTAGTTCCTGCGGCAGCTGGATTATATCCGTATTTATTAAAAGTATATTGAGTATACTGCCCTGTTTGTTGCGAGTATGAATGAATACCATAAAGTAAAATTATATATATATAATAGTTCTTCATCTTAATATAGTGATATCACCTTTTATAATTTTTTTTCTATTTGATTTTGATAAGTACAAAACGTAATAATAAGTAGCGTCGGGAGTTGGTAAGTTTAAGCTTCTTCCATCCCATGGAACATATTGATTAGCCTGCTGATGAATAAGTTGTCCCCAGCGATTATAGATAAATAATTCAAAATCAGGAAAATATTCTAGCCTACTAATTGACCAAGTATCATTATATCCATCGGCATTTGGGGTGAAATGATTTTCAGGAGTTGGTTCGCAAATGAGGTCTTCAATCTTAAACTGGATTATGGTATCGTTCATTAAATTATCTTTAATTTCAACCGAGTAATCTCCTGGAGGTAATTGATTTACAGAGTTCATGATTCCTCCTGTACTCCATACAATGCTTATAGGTAAGGCTCCCGATAGAATAGTTACCTCTGCTTTTCCAGGTTCGCACATGGTTTCTGTTTTAGAAAAGGTAACAGATAGGTTTTGGGAATAGGCTGAGATGTACCCCATTAAAATCAGTATTCCTATATGTATACATTTTATCATTTACAAAAAAGTTGAATTAAATCATTAGCCGCTTCAATGCCTTCATTCTTTGCCGTATTTAAAACTTCACAGGCATTTTCAGCATCTCCATTTTTCGAATAAACATAAGCTAAAGCGACATAAGCTTCTGAGTAATGTTTATCAATACTAATAGCTTTTTTATAATCGAGTATAGCAGCATTATAATTTTCAGAAACTTCATACCAATAAGCTCTATTATAGAATGCCATCGTGTAATTAGAATTAATTGAAATACATTTGTCTAAATCCTTAATTGCACTTGAATAATCTTCTAACAAACCTTTGGCTAATGCCATGTTATACCAAGCTTTTTCATGATTACTATTAGCTGATATTACTTTATTGAAATTTTGAATAGCATCTGCATACTTTCCTTTCATGCTATAAATTAAACCTTTTAAATAAAATGATTCATAATAATTTGGATTTATTTTTTGCAAGTAATTGACTGTTAAGTTAGCTTCTTTTAATTGATTCAATTTTAATTGAATATATCCCTTTAAATAAATTGCGCTATCATTATTTGGTGTTTCTGTTATTATAATGTTCGCTTTATCTAATGCTGCGGTATAGTTTTGAGCGGAAATTAATTGCTCGATTGCATGTATTTTATCCTGCGATTGTAGGTTTAATAGCGTGAATAAACAACTTATGAAATAACCATGTTTGCCGAAACGCAAACGATTAAACCATATGACAATAAAAAACAATGATTTCAACATATGAAATATATAAATTTTAATTTTATTTATGAATATAAAATTAGTATTAAATCCGAATAAATTATTGAAACGTATTATTTTTTTAGAATAAAGTAATATTATAAATAGCCTTTAGCTTTATAAGTTATATAACCTATTATTTCATGAAAAATCATATCTAACGACACTATTGCGCCAACATTTGGAATAAAACAATAATCAAATTCATATTTTCTTTCGCCAGTAATTTTGTTGGTTACAAATGGCGTTAGGTTTTTATAACCTGCTTTTTTAAATATGGCTAATGAGCGGCGCATGTGAAAAGAGGACGTAACTAATAAAATAGAACCTTTAAATTGTAAGCTATCTAAAATATGCTTAGTGAAAATGGCATTCTCATAAGTGTTTTTCGAATTATTTTCTATTATAATATTACTATCAGGTATAGCAATCGACTTTAAATATTGTTTCACGTAAATAGCTTCTCTGTGGTGAGGCTTATTAATACTACCAGAACCACCGGTGATTAGTATTTTTTTTATTCTATGATTATAATAGAGCGGAAGTGTTTGAAATAACCTATCGCCAGAGTAGGTGAAATCAAAACGTCGCTGCCTTTCATCTATGCGCCCCATGCCACCTAGTACTATTGCTATGTCATAGTTCGTTTTTTTTGAATAAATGTCATCATCACAATATTCCCAAGCTCTAACGATTTCATCAACTAAAAAAGAATTTGAAATACTATAAGCAAAAATCGCTAACCCCAAAACCCATTTTTTATAAGGCGTGTGCCATACTTTTTTTAACAACACTAACAGTACAACAAACAGCCAAGTATAAGGCGATAGAAGGAAAGCAATTAATTTGGAAATGAAAAAAAACATAAACGAAGATAGTATTTATATTATAAAAATTCATGTAATAAAAAAAAGCAAATACCATATGGTACTTGCTTTTTTATGGAAACGATAAGCTAAAATCTTAGCCTAAATATTGTTGTAATAATTTACTACGTGATGAATGACGCAGACGACGAATGGCTTTTTCTTTAATTTGACGAACACGTTCGCGAGTTAAATCAAATTTATCGCCAATTTCTTCTAAGGTTAATCCATGGTTTAAACCAATTCCGAAAAATAATTTAACAACGTCTCTTTCTCTTTCAGTTAATGTAGATAAAGCTCTATCAATCTCTTTAGATAAAGATTCCATCATTAAACCATTATCTGCTTTTAATGAATCGTGATTAACTAATACATCTAATAAAGAACTTTCTTCTCCATTTGCAAAAGGCGCATCCATACTTACGTGGCGGCCAGATACTTTCATTGTATCAGATACTTTGTCAATTGGTAAGTCTAATAATTCAGAAATTTCCTCAGCAGTTGGTTCGCGTTCTAATTCTTGTTCTAATTTAGAATAAGCCTTGTTAATTTTATTTAAAGAACCAACTTGATTTAATGGTAAACGCACAATACGAGATTGTTCAGCTAAAGCCTGTAATATTGATTGACGAATCCACCAAACGGCATAAGAAATAAATTTAAAACCACGAGTTTCATCAAACCGGCGAGCCGCTTTAATCAAACCTAAATTTCCTTCGTTAATTAAATCTGGTAAACTTAAACCTTGATTTTGGTATTGTTTGGCAACCGAAACCACGAAACGTAAGTTGGCACGAGTTAATTTTTCTAACGCATCTTGATCACCATCTTTAATTTTTTTTGCTAAAACAACTTCTTCTTCAGCAGTAATTAATTCTTCTCTTCCAATTTCTTGTAAGTATTTATCTAACGAAGCACTCTCTCTGTTAGTTATGGATTTGGTTATTTTTAGCTGTCTCATTGATTTGTATGATTAGATTTACAAGCTAACAAAGATAAGAAAAAATACCCTTTTCCCCAAGTTTGTATTGATTTGATTATTAGGTAATTAGATTTTAGTTGTATTTTTAACAAATAGAAAGTGAGTTTTTTAGACTTATACCTAATTAGTAAAGATATAACTGCTTTCTCAAATGATTAGTGCTGATTTAAATGATAAATGTTCAATTTTAAATGATCACTTTTCATATTTAATAATTGAATATTGAAAAGTGATCATTTAATATTTTTATAGCCCAAATCCATAATAAGCTCTCATACCATTTGGATATATGCCTTCGATTAAAACACCGCCAGTTTTATTTTCCAATAAAGTCTGAATGTCTTTAGTTGTTTCTATTTTCCTTTTATCAATGGAAGTAATGATGAATCCCTCTTTAATACCCGCATTAGCCAATTTTCCTTCTTTAAGTTTAGATAGTTTCACTCCCGTTTGAATTTTTAATTTAGATAATTCTTCATGAGTTAATTCTTCAAACTCTGCGCCAACAGCATTCACTGAGGTTCTGTTTATAATTGGTTTTTTAATGATTCCCATACTATTTTCTTTGTTTTTTAAAACAACGGGCAAGGTCATTTCTTTTTCGTTTCTAACAAGCGTTATATTTATTTTATCACTTGGTCTAAATTTCCCAATCTGCTCAAGTAATTCAGAGGTTGTTTTTACTTCCACACTTTCTATTTTGGTAATCACATCGCCTATTTGTATCCCGGCTTCTTCACCCGAACCTCCTGAAGTTAAGCCATTGATGTAAACCCCTTTTAATTGTTTAATGTGTTTTTCATCTGCAAATTTAGAGTCGATATCTTGTATACTTAATCCTATATATGCACGCTGAACAGTTCTGAATTCGATCAAATCACTTACTACTTTTTTTACAATGTTTACTGGTATAGCAAATGAATAACCTTGATATGAGCCATTATTAGAAGCAATAGCTGTGTTTATCCCAACTAATTCTCCACTTGTATTTACTAAAGCACCACCACTATTACCTGGGTTTACAGCGGCGTCTGTTTGTAAAAATGATTCAATTGGTGCTAAACTTCCTTGTGCAGTATTGTGTTCCAAAATATTAATGTTGCGTCCTTTAGCACTTATAATTCCAGCTGTTACCGTTGAGTTTAAGTTAAATGGATTACCTACAGCTAATACCCATTCTCCAATTTTTACATCATCTGAATTACCATAAGAAACAAATGGTAAATTTTTATCTTTAACTTTTAATAAGGCTAAATCAGTATTAGGATCCAATCCTACCACTTCTGCTTGATAGGTTCTTTTGTCATTTAGTACTACTTCTATTTTTGTTGCATCTTTTACTACATGGTTATTAGTAACTATATAGCCGTCACTGCTTATAATAACACCACTTCCACTCCCTTGCATCATATTTGGTTGGCGTTGTTTTCCTCCAAAAAACCATTCTTGGAAGGGGTCGTATGCTAAGTTGTTATTGTTTTCAACGATGGTTTTAATATGCACCACGGAGTTAATTGATTTCTCAGCAGATACTATAAAGTCGGGAGTACTTGAAGGTATACTGGAATAACTGGCCAATTTGACGGGTACTTCATAAGGGTTGAAATTTGTGGCTTGGTTGTTATTTGGAGTTAATAAATAGTGATTGGCAATTAATGCACAAGCTCCTCCAAAGGCGCCAATAAAGGCTGTAGAGATTATTTTTTTCATTTTCCTAAAAATTTTACAGTTAATAAAAAATTAATTTGTTAAAGAATTTAGATTTATAACGCAAAGTTAAATCAAAAGTTATGTTCAAAATTTGTTTTTAACATTCATTAACTGCACTGAAAAATTATGTAATTTTAATATCGAATTATGAGCCTTCGGTTTAAATATAAAATACCACCTTTTGTTTTTGGAGTTTCCATTGGCCTTTTAGTTGGGATCGCTTTTTTTATTTTTAAAATAGACGATTATGTTAAGAGATTTAATAAACCGACAATAGATGATATTAAAATAACAGAGCAAACAATTATTAATACGGTAGATGGTTCAAAAAAAGAACCAAATACGTCTAATAAAAAAAACACCATTAATACTAAGAATTCACCTAATATTAATTATAGCGAGGTTGATGCCTTATTAAAAGAAGATGCTATCAACATAGCCCAGGAAGAATTGTTATCTGTTAAAAATATAAAAGTTATTAATTTAGATAACGAATCAAAAAAAGATACACTAACTGGCCAGTTAGCGGGCGTAACCAATGCCGAGTTTCCAAACTTGTTTTTTGTCGAATTTTGGAAAACACCATTAAACTCTAAAGGTTATCGCATGACTAGAAATAGAGTGATTTTATATGGGTTATCAGATTTTAGTAGTATTACTATTTATAAAGTGGATGATAGTTATTATTTAAAAAATGATGACGTTGTCTATAAAATTTCTTCGGGTACAGAGTTTAAGCCAATGGAGTTAGTGAATGACAGCGACTTATTAGCTAAAATAAATTAAATTTCCCAAAACCATTTTCTATGATTTTAGAATGCTTTAAATATCAAGGTACAGGTAATGATTTTGTATTGATAGATAATCGCAAGCAAGATGTTTTACTTACCAAAGAAAATATTAAATGGCTATGTGACCGTCGTTTTGGTATAGGCGCTGATGGTTTGATGTTGCTTGAGTTTCAAGAAGGCGTTGACTTTAAAATGGTTTATTATAATAGCGATGGAAACGAAAGTAGCATGTGTGGAAATGGCGGACGTTGCATTACGGCTTTTGCGAAACGTTTAGGTATTATAGAAAATTCCGCAAAGTTTATGGCGATTGATGGTATGCATGATGCTAAAATAAAAGATGAATTTGTTTCGCTTAAAATGAACGATGTAAAACAAATAGAAACAGGTGAAAATTATTATTATCTAAATACTGGTTCACCACATTATGTAAAATTTGTTGATGATATTGATGCCTTAGATGTATATACCGAAGGGAAAAACATTAGATACAATGAACGCTTTATTGCAGAGGGAACTAACGTTAATTTTATACAAAAAAAAGAACAGGAATTAGTCGTGCGAACATACGAACGTGGTGTAGAAGACGAAACCCTTTCATGCGGAACAGGCGTTACAGCTGCCGCATTAGTAGCGGCATTAACAGGCAATAGTTCGACTAAAAATAATTGTTCGATAAAAACATTAGGTGGTAACTTAAATGTAACTTTTGAAAAAGTTTTAGAAAATAATTTTTACAATATTTGGCTCGAAGGCCTTGCTGTTTTTGTATTTAACACAAGTATAAAAATTGAGGATTAATTAAACTAGATAGTTTAGTCAAGTTATATTGAGACTTAAAAAAAAGTCCTTAAGATTACCTTCAGAATTAAAAATTACATTTAACGTTAATAATGAAAAACCTATTTCCTATTTTATTTCTCTTTTGTTTTTTACATATATATGTAAATGCTCAAACTGATTTAAACTTCTATATAAATCAAGCCAAAGAAAATAGCCCATTAATAAAGGATAATAAAAATCAAAGTGAAGCAAGTAAAGCTGATTTAGAGCGGTTAAAAGCGTTTTATACGAAACCACAAATAACATTTAATGCGGGCGCCTCGGTAGCTCCCATCATAAATAGAGATAATGGAAAAAACGAATTTCAGATAAGCCCAAGTGATGCAACTAATTATACAGGATATGATATTGCTGCCAGTAATGGGGGCATATATCAAGGAATGGTTAATATAAATCAATCTTTATTTAATGCAGGTAAATTAAAGATGGCATCGGAACAAATTTCTGTAGCTAATCAAATTAATTTAAATACTATTAAAATAAGCGAACATGATATCGAAAAAATTGTTGGAGACCAATATATTTTATGCCTTCAAGATTTAAAACAAAACGATTATATCATACAGCTTACGCAAATAATAAATGAACAAAAAACAGTAGTAAATAAATTAGTTGAAAATGGTTTATTAAAACAATCTGATTTATTGCTTGTGTCGATAGAACATCAAACACAACAAAATACGTTGGCAATGTATAAATCTATATACAAAAGAGATTTGATGGATCTAAATATTTTATGTGGTATTAATGATACAAATTTTGTGACTATAAAGAATCTTGATTTAAATATTAGTTCATCCGTTTCTCAATCAAATTTTACAGAAAAATTTCGTTTAGATAGCCTTAATTTATTAGCCGCTCAAAAAAACTTTGAATTAAAATATAAACCACAATTAAGCGCTTATGCAAATACAGGGCTCAATGGTGTGTACGTTCCTACTTTACCAAATCGTTTCGGATTAAGTGGCGGTTTAAATTTTTCGATATATATATATGATAGAAAACAAAAAAATATTAATAAGAAAAAAACTGATTTATTAATAAAATCAACTCAATCCTACAAATCAAATTTCATTACACAAAACACCATTCGCAAATATAAAGTTTTAGCAGAAATATCGTCTCTTAACGATCGTATGGTTATTTCAATGAATCAACTAAAAGATTATAAGCAATTATTAGAATACTATAAAAAAGAAGTGATAACGGGTCAACAGTCTGTTGTTGCTTATATTACAACTATCAAGAATTTAGCGGCTTTGCAAAGAGATTATGTTTTAATGCAAACTAACAAACAATTATTAATTAACACATACAACTATTGGAATTGGTAACTATGAAAAATTATTTATGTATCCTTTTACTTTCGACTTTTTTAGTATCCTGTAAAACTAAGCCAGCAGAAGAAGAAACAAGTGTTGCTCCAAAATCACCTGTACAGATTTCTACTGTTCGTATAGGTGAGATTGATGATAATCTTTTATTATCTGCTACAACTATTTACTTGAACCGAAATGTAATTACCGCTGAAATACCAGCATTTATTACTAAAGTGAACATACACTTAGGCGACAAAGTAACAAAGGGACAAGTGTTATATGAATTACAAACAAAAGAAAGTAAGGCTTTAGGGAAACAATCTTTTAATGCTGATACCTCAATAACTAATATAGGAATTATAAAAATATACGCCCCAGCATCTGGTATTATTAGCACGTTTGATAAACAACAAACAGGCGATTATATTTTAGAGGGTACACAATTATGTACTATTGCCGAGAGTAATGATTTAGCATTTCAAGTAAATGTGCCATACGAATTTACCCAATTTACAAAAGTAGGAAATCCTTGCACAATAACGTTGCCTGATAATTCAGTGCATGCAGCAATTATTACAACACCTTTAACCGCTATGAATAGCTTGGCTCAAACACAAACTATATTAGCAAAAAGTAAGGAGCCGCTTTTTTTAACAGAAAATTTAATTGTAAAAATTCAAGTTATTAAAAACATTAAAGGAAATAAACAAATTGTTTCGAAGCCTTGTGTTTTAAGCGACGAAATGATGCAAGAATTTTGGGTAATGAAATTAATTAATGACTCTACCGCAGTTAAAGTGCCTGTTATCATTGGCAATAAAAATGCTACTGAAATTGAAATTAATTCGCCAAATTTTAATAGTAATGACAGAATTATTATTAATGGAAATTATGGTTTAACGGATACTGCTTCAGTAAAGATTATTAAATAAGATCATGTTAAATTCTAAAAACTATTTTCAAATTTTTGCTAAACCAATTATTTTTATTGGCATCCTGTTATTAATTGCAGGTGGGTTTTCTTATACCCGAATGCAAACCAATTTGTTTCCTGAAGTTTTATTTCCTCGTATCACCATATTAGTTGACGCTGGTCAAATACCAGTTGATCGAATGATGATTACAATTACAAAACCCTTGGAAAGTGCCGTGAAACGCGTGAAAGGAGTAACTATTGTAAGAAGTAGTACTGGTAGAGGAACATCAACCATTGATGTATATTTTGAATGGGGTTTAGATACCTATGCTCAAAAAACACAAATTGAAAGTCGTATTAATGAGATTAAAAATTATTTACCGCCAGGTGTAAATCTCTCTATAGAAGCAATGAATCAATCATTGTTTCCTGTATATGGATTGACTTTAGAAGGCCCAACACATAGTCAAGTTGCCACACGAGATGTTGCTAATTTATTGCTTCGTCCTATTTTTTCACAAGTAAAAGGTATTTCTAATGTTGTTGTTCGTGGTGGCAAAGCAAAAGATTTTGTGGTTATTCCCGATCCTATCAAATTATCTTCTTTAGGTTTAAATCCGAACACATTAATTAACACATTTAATAATAATAATTTTGTTTTATCAAATGGATATTTGAATGATTACCGTCGTTTGTACTTATCTATCACGGATACGCGCGTAAATGATATAGACGCATTAGAAAATATTATTGTAAAAAATGATGGGAGCAGAATTGTAAAATTAAAAGAAGTTGCTAAAATAGAAATACAAGAACAACAAGAATTTTTAATTATCAATGCCAATGGCAATAATGCTGTATTAGTTGATTTAGTGAAGCAACCAGATGTTAATTTAATTGATTTTTCTAAAGACGTTGATGAGAAATTAGCTGAAGCAAAAAAAATATTACCCAAAGGATATGTATTAAAACCTTACTACAATCAAAGTGCTTTTGTTGGAGATAGTATTCATAGCGTTATCAAAACTATTTATGAAGGATTGTCTTTAGCAATCATAGTAATGATTTTATTTCTTCGTTCATGGAG
>JANXRU010000364.1 GCA_025356715.1 Bacteroidota bacterium | reverse complement strand
TTTATTATTCCTATAAACGAACTGCCTGTTAGCAGTTACTTGTATTCATTTGGTTGCAATGCAGGCTTATATTATCGCTTTTAATAGTTTATTTTCTTAGCCCCAAATAAACCACAAACACATTTAAAATAAATACTATTGCTATTCCAATTTTAAATAAGGGCTTAGCTGCTTTGTGATAAAGCGGTGCTTTCATTCCAGCATAAATGCCCAAAGCTCCCACACATAAAGCAAATAAAAACAATTGTTTTTCGGAAACACGTTGTCGTTTTTTAATCGCTTGGTATTTATCATACCACATAACACTATAAGCAACCACGTTAATGATAATTACATAATAAATAAAAATTGTTCGCAGTGATGACATTCTTGAATAAAACTCATTAATGAGATTCCTTAAATTGCAAATATAAATCTTCCACTTTTTTTCGAGCCCATGGTGTTTTACGCAAAAACGTTAAACTCGATTTAATGCTTGGGTTTTCTTTAAAACAATTGACATCAATATGATATGCTAAACCATCCCAACGGTATTGCACCACTAATTCTTCCAAAATTGCTTGCAACGTTTTACCGTGTAATGGATTGTTTTTTTGTTCTAACATTTACAAAACAAATTTATATTAAGAAATGGTATTACTATAATTTTCGGTGGCCTTACGAACGCTACCGTGCTTTAACAACAAAGATTTCGCTAATTCATAATCTTCTATGCCCGTGTTTTTCATAACCATACGAGCTCCTCTGTCAACTAATTTATGATTACTCAATTGCATATCCACCATTTTATTTCCTTTCACACGGCTTAATTTTATCATCACAGAAGTACTAATCATATTCAACACTAACTTCTGTGCAGTACCTGATTTCATACGTGTAGAGCCCGTTACAAATTCGGGGCCAACTACTACTTCAATGGGGAATTGAGCTACTCTTGCAATTGCGGAATCAGCGTTGCACACAATGCAGCCTGTTATCATATTATTTTTATTACAGGTTTCTAAAGCACCTATCACATAAGGCGTAGAACCTGAAGCGGCAATACCAACAACTACATCATTAGAATTAACAGTATACTCTTGTAAATCTTTCCATCCTTGAGTGGTATCATCTTCAGCAAATTCCACAGCTTTACGAATCGCAGTATCTCCACCTGCTATTAAGCCTACTACTACCCCCTGCTCTATTCCATACGTTGGTGGGCATTCGCTAGCATCTAATATTCCTAAGCGCCCACTTGTACCTGCACCCATATAAAATAATCGTCCACCGAGTTGCATTTTTTCTACAATAGCGATTACTAATTTTTCAATTTGAGGCAATGCTTTTTCTACAGCTAAAGGTACCGTTTTATCTTCTGTATTCATACTTTGCAAAAGCTCAGAAACACTCATGGTTTCGAGATTATTGTAGTACGAATCGGCTTCGGTTGTTTTATTCATTTTGAAAGTTTTTAATTTTTAGTATTGAGTTTTTAGTATAAACATTAAAACTCAACACTATTTTACGCAAATAGTCTTACATCTTTTTCTGTTATTTCTTTACCACACAAAATGATCAATCGTTCAATCACGTTTCTAAACTCGCGAATATTACCTGTCCAATCTTTCTTTTGTAATTCTTTAATAGCGTCTTTACTTATACTTTTCAAAGGCATTCCGTTATCATCACATATTAATTTCAAAAAATGTTCTGCTAATAAAGGAATATCATCTTTTCTTTCATTCAACGATGGAACTTGAATAGGTATCACGCTTAAACGATGAAACAGATCTTCTCTAAATTCGCCATTAGCAATTTGTTTTTTTAAATCTTTATTAGTTGCTGCAATAATTCTTACATCTACTTTAATTTCTTTATCACCACCAACGCGTGTAATTTTATTTTCTTGTAAGGCTCTCAACACCTTTGCCTGAGCTGAAAGAGACATGTCGCCAATTTCATCTAAAAAAATGGTACCTCCTTCTGCTAATTCAAATTTGCCCTTACGTGTTGCTATAGCACTTGTAAATGCTCCTTTTTCATGGCCAAACAATTCGCTTTCAATTAATTCGCTTGGTATAGCTGCGCAGTTAACTTCAATTAATGGAAAATTAGCGCGATTACTTTTGTTGTGAATTTCACGAGCCACTAATTCTTTTCCACTTCCATTGCTTCCTGTTATCAAAACACGAGCATCCGTTGGAGCAACCTTTTCAATCATTTCACGAATCGTATCTAATGCCTTTGAATTACCAATCATTTCGTAACCTTTATTAATCTTCTTTTTAAGAATTTTAGTTTCAGTTATTAATGTTGTTTTATCTAAAGCATTTCTAATGGCAATTAATAAACGATTCAAATCAATCGGTTTTGCTAAATAATCAAAGGCTCCATTTTTCACAGCATCTACAGCCGTTTCAATGTTACCATGTCCACTCATCATAATTAAAGTAGAGTTTGTTCCATGTGCCATTAATTTAGCAAGTAATTCTGTACCATCTAATTTTGGCATTTTAATATCACTTAAGATAACATCATAATCGCCTTTTAAAGCCATATCAAGTCCTTGCTGACCATCTTCCGCTTCATCAACATGATATTTTTCGAACTCTAAAATTTCTTTGATGCTTCGACGTATTGCCTTTTCATCATCTATGATTAATATTTTTGCCATCTTATTTAGTTAAGAATTATAAGTTATTTAGAATCATTAATTAAATTATTTTTTTTCTTAATTGTTTAATTTCTCCTTTAAACTTTTTAGTATCTAATCGTTTTGCTTTAACAGCTTTACTTATTTTAGTAGGCTTACGCGGCTTAGCTACTTTTAATCCAGAAAGAATGATGTTGTAAAATTTTTCTTTGACTAATTTTTTATTTTCTAACTGTGTTCTTTTGGTTTGTTCTTGTATATGGAGTATCGTTTCTTTTTCTAGCTTGTTGGCTAACTTTTTTAAAATTCTGTTCTTTTCAGCTTCAGTTAGCTTTTCAGATTCCGAAATATTAAACCATAGCTCCACTTTTGTTTCAACTTTATTAACGTTTTGTCCGCCAGCACCAGCAGAACGTGCAGTTTTAAACTTACATTCTTTAATGTGTTCGCGTTCTATTAGTTCTTCAATCGTTTTCATTTTTTACGCCCGCAGATAACGCAGATTTTCGCAGATTTATATTTTTATTATAACATTGCTATTATTATGCATTGTCTAGTATCTTATATCTCTCTGTCTTTCATCTTGTATCCCTTTGTCCCTTTTATCTCTTAAGTCTCTAAAGCCTCTGTTTCACCGCTTCAAATAAAATAATACCAGCAGCCACAGAAACATTAAGTGATGCAATATTACCTACCATTGGTATTTTCACTTGCATATCGCTACGTTTCAAGTATTCGCTAGAAATTCCATTTTCTTCTGAACCCATAATAATAGCA
>JANXRU010000354.1 GCA_025356715.1 Bacteroidota bacterium | reverse complement strand
CGAAGCAACGTTTTTAGTAAAAGAAGTTAATGCTGAAAAACACCGCGCTATTATCGAAACAATTATAAAAGATAAACTAACTGGAAAAGTTTGCACAAGTGGCGAAGCTACAGTAATGAATACCGATAAAATTTAATTAGTACTAATTCAAAAATTAAATAAAATGGATAAGGCAAATAAACGAATTGTATTAGTAACGGGAGCTACGGGAGGATTAGGAACTGCCATGTGTAAAAAATTACATAGTGATGGTTATAGAGTTGTGGGAAACTATCATACCAAAGCAAAAGCAGATGCATGGATGCAGCAAATGAATTCGGAGGGATTACACATTGAATTGTTTTTTGGTGATGTAAGCGATTTTGAAAGTACAGGAAAAATGATTGCAGAAATAGAAGAAAAAATTGGGAATATTGATGTATTGGTTAATAATGCTGGTATTACACGTGATGGTCGTTTAATTAATATGAAGCCTGAAGATTGGCACGCTGTTATTCATACAAATTTGGATTCGGTATTTAATTGTTCGAGGCAAGTATTACAAGGAATGATGGATAGAAATTTTGGTCGCATCATTAATATATCTTCTGTTAATGGGCAGCGTGGGCAATTCGGACAAACCAATTATTCTGCAGCAAAAGCAGGGATGCATGGTTTTACAAAATCGTTAGCGATGGAAGTGGCTAAATTTGGTATAACAGTTAATACGATATCTCCAGGTTATATTGCTACGGATATGGTAATGGCAGTTCCCGAAAAAGTGCGTAACGCTATTGTTGCTCAGGTTCCAATGGGTCGTTTGGGCGGTACACATGAAGTAGCTCATTTAGTGTCTTTTTTAGCAAGTGAGGAAACTAGCTTTATTACCGGTGCTAATTATAGCATCAATGGTGGTCAGCATGTGTATTAAAAATTAGTTGCTAGTATTAAACTAGATAAAGGGAGAAAGGCGAATGCTTTTCTCCCTTTATCTTTTAATCAAAAAATCACTAGTAATCCCTTAATTTTCCCGAAAATAATTCATAAATTCGTATCGCAAAATTTAAATCACTAGTTCACTAAATAACCAATTCTAAAATTTATTCCTATGGCATTCGACATTGAAATGATTAAAAAGGTTTACGCCAACATGCCTGCTCGTATTGAAGCAGCTCGTAAAACCTTAGGTCGCCCTTTAACATTAGCTGAAAAAATATTGTATTCGCATTTAGATGCTGATATGAAATTAACAGATTATCCTCGTGGGTCGTCTTACGTTGATTTTAATCCAGATCGCGTTGCTATGCAAGATGCAACAGCGCAAATGGCATTGTTACAATTTATGCAAGCGGGTCGTCCTACTGTAGCTGTTCCTTCTTCAGTTCACTGCGATCACTTAATTCAAGCTAAAGCTGGTGCAACTACAGATTTAGACAGAGCAAAACACGAAAGCGAAGAAGTATTTAATTTCTTAGCGTCTGTATCAAATAAATATGGTATTGGTTTTTGGAAACCAGGTGCTGGTATTATTCACCAAATTGTATTAGAAAATTATGCGTTCCCAGGTGGAATGATGATTGGTACCGATTCTCATACAGTTAATGCTGGTGGTTTAGGGATGATTGCTATTGGTGTTGGTGGAGCTGATGCTTGCGATGTAATGGCTGGTTTACCTTGGGAACTAAAAATGCCAAAATTAATTGGTATTAAATTAACTGGTAAATTAAACGGTTGGGCAAGCGCAAAAGACGTTATCTTAAAAGTAGCTGGTATCTTAACAGTAAAAGGTGGTACTGATAAAGTAGTTGAATATTTTGGTGAAGGTGCTATTAGTTTATCTTGTACTGGTAAAGGAACCATTTGTAATATGGGTGCAGAAATTGGAGCTACGACTTCTACATTTGGTTACGATGCAAGTATGAGCCGTTACTTAACTGCTACTGGTCGTGCTGATGTAGCTGCTTTAGCAGACGGTATTAAAGAACATTTAACAGGTGATGCAGAAGTATACGCTAACCCTTCTAAATATTTTGACGAAGTAATCGAAATTAATTTATCTGAATTAGAACCGTATGTAAACGGTCCTTTTACTCCAGATTTAGCAACACCTATTTCTCAATTAAAAGCAGCAGCTGAAAAAAATGGCTGGCCTTTAAAAATTGAAGCAGGTTTAATTGGTTCTTGTACAAACTCTAGTTACGAAGATATTTCTCGTGCCGTATCATTAGCAAAACAAGTTTCATCAAAAAGTTTAAAATCAAAAGCGGAGTTTTTAATTAATCCAGGTTCTGAGCAAATTCGATATACCATTGAGCGTGACGGTTTCTTAGATGTGTTTAATAAAGTGGGTGCTACTGTATTTACTAACGCTTGCGGGCCATGTATTGGTATGTGGGATAGAGTAGGTGCTGAGAAACAAGAAAAAAACACCATCATCCATTCTTTCAACCGCAACTTTGCTAAGCGTGCGGATGGAAATCCAAACACATTTGCGTT
>JANXRU010000353.1 GCA_025356715.1 Bacteroidota bacterium | reverse complement strand
TTCATAAAAATTAGTTTTTGTAAAGGGTATATCAAACAAATATAAGGCAAAAATGGAGTTTGAAGCCAATTTATAGGTTAAAAAGACTAATAATTATCACAAATTAAATGTGTGTAAAGGTCACAAATTTTAACGCTTTTTGATACTTTTAAAAAGTGCCATAAATGCAATGAAACACCAAGTTCCTTCCAGAATTGTAAATGGTAAGGAATCAATTAAGATACTGCCGTAACAAGCAAATCCACCACCAACTATGTTTAAAATAAAATACCATTTACTCTCTATTGATAGAATTTTTAAAACACTTAGCAAAAAAGCTAGTAATATGATGGTTACTCCTACGCTACTTATTAATGTGGAAAACTCCATAAATTAGAGTGTTTCGCAAGAAAAGCCAATTCTTTTTAAATCATTCCAAAAGTAGGGGTATGATTTAGAAACAACATCTGCCTCTTCAAAACTAAGTTCATTAAAAATTAAACTCAATGGCGCAAATGCCATGGCCATCCTATGATCTGAATAGGTTGCTATTGAATCAATAATGCTTTTTATTTCTGGACTAGTACCATCATAACTCATAGAATGATCAGTAATAATTAAACCGTAGCCGAATTTTTGTATTTCATTTTTTAGTGCAATAATTCTATCCGTTTCCTTTACCTTAAGTGTTTGCAATCCTGTAAATTGAAAAGGGATATTTAAGCCAATGCAAGTACAAACCAGTGTTTGCGCAATATCAGGGCAATTGATAAAATTGTAATCAAATAATTTTAGTTGATTTTCTTTTTTTGTGATTTTAACTTGATTGTTTTCAAATTGTGATATTACCCCAAATTGTTGATATATATCAGCGCAAACGGCATCTGCCTGCAAACTTTTAGGAAACAAACTGATCAATGTAAGTGTTGTGTTTTCTTTAGATAATGCTATTAAACTATAGAAGTAAGATGCCGCACTCCAATCACTTTCTATTTCATAATTGGTTTTTGAATAAGAATAGGGGATAGGCTTTACAGTAATTATATGTTCATTCCAAGTTACATCTGCGCCAAACTCTCGCATCAATTCTATAGTCATTGTAATGTATGGCGTTGAAACAATATTTTTTTGAAGTACTAATTCAATACCATTTTCAAAATAAGGTGCCACTAATAACAGCGATGAAATATATTGGCTACTTACATTACCATTTATTGAAACTTGGCCACCCTTTAGGGTATTTCCCTTAATAATTAAGGGTGGATATCCTTCGTTATTTTTATAAGAAATATCGGCACCTAGCTGTTTTAAAACCGAAACTAAGTCGCCAATTGGACGTTGCTGCATACGCTCCGATCCTGTTAATTCCCAAATTCCTTTTTTGATTGAAAGAAAAGAAGTTAAAAAACGCATATCTGTTCCCGCATGTCCAATATCAATGGTTTTGGATGTTCCGTTTTTAATATGTTTAAATGCATCTTGTAAATGCTTCGTGTCATTAGAGTTCGAAATATTGGAAACAGTAAACGATAAACCCGAAAGCGCCTGTATCATAAGCACTCTATTGCTTATACTTTTAGATCCAGGTAAGTCTATCATTCCTGAAATAGACATACTCGGTTTATGAAGTTTAAGAATCATTTTAGCAAAAATACTGTATTTTATAAGCAAACAACTATCTTTAACATCAAATTTTTTATTATGCAAAACCAAGAATCCGTTAAGTTATTTGAGAAAGCAAAAGCTTTTTTTCCAGGTGGTGTAAATTCGCCAGTGCGTGCTTTTAGAAGTGTAGGTGGAACCCCTTTATTTATTGAAAAAGGGAAAGGTTCTCATATTTGGGATGTTGACGGAAATGAATATATTGATTATTGTGCTAGTTGGGGGCCATTGATTTTAGGGCATGCAAACGATAACGTCTTAAATGCAGTAGATAAAACTATGCGTAATGGTACGTCGTTTGGAGCGCCCACTCGCTTAGAAAATGAGTTAGCAGAATTGATTTTATCTAACAATCCATACATTGAAAAAATACGTTTTGTAAGCAGTGGAACAGAAGCGGTAATGAGTGCTATCCGCTTAGCTAGAGGGTTTACAGGCAGAAATAAAATTTTAAAATTTGAAGGTTGTTACCATGGCCACTCAGATTCGTTATTAGTAAAAGCGGGTTCAGGCTTAGTTACCTTTGGAAATACATCATCAGCTGGTGTACCAGAAAGTTTTGTAAAGGAAACTATTGTCGTTTCTTTAAATAATAAAGAAGCCGTAGAACAGGCCTTTGCTCAATTTCACAATGAAATTGCTTGTGTTATTATCGAGCCTATTCCAGCAAATAATGGGTTGTTATTGCAAGGCAAAGAGTACTTGCACTTTTTGAGGAATATCTGTGCTAAACATGGCACGCTTTTATTATTTGATGAAGTGATAAGCGGTTTTAGAGTTGGTTTTACAGGTGCTTCGGGATATTACGATGTTAAACCGGATATTATTACTTACGGAAAAATTATTGGTGGCGGTTTTCCAGTTGGAGCTTACGGCGCTAGTAAAATAATTATGAGTTCAATTTCTCCTGAAGGAAATGTGTATCAAGCCGGAACCTTGAGTGGCAATCCAGTGGCAATGCAAGCTGGCATTGCTCAGTTAACAGAATGTTTGAAGCCAAATTTTTACCAAGATTTAGAAAAGAAAACACAACTATTAATAGCTGGGTTATCAAAAAACAAAAAACACAATTTTAAAATATTTAGTATTGGTTCTATATTTTGGTTAGCGTTTACGGATAAAAATGCCATTACTTGTGCCGAAGATATTGATGCGGATAGCATGAAACATTTCAAAGTGTTATATCACTCATTGCTGAATAATGGCATTTATAGTGGGCCTTCAGGTTACGAGGTTGGTTTTATGAGCGAAGCACATACTCAACAAGATATTGAAAAAACCATTAAAGCGTTTGAGATTGCATTTGAAAGCCTGTAGAACTCTATAAATTCCATAGTAAAAACAACTCAATTTCTTAATATTTACTTAACGTTGAACTAAATCTTAAACCGTAAATTTGTAACGATACATAACCTATGAGTTCAGATAACAGTTTACATAAAATATTATTAGTTGATGATGAGCAAGACATACTTGACTTTTTAAGTTACAATTTAAAAAAAGAAGGCTATCAAGTTTACACGGCTTTAAATGGTAGAGATGCCATTAATATTGCAAAAAAAGAAATTCCACATTTAATAGTATTAGACGTGATGATGCCTGAAATGGATGGTATTGATACGTGCAGAGAAATTAGAGAAATTGCTTCTTTGAAAGATGTGATGGTTGCTTTTTTAAGCGCACGCAATGAAGATTACTCTCAAATAGCAGGTTTTGAAGTAGGCGCTGATGATTACATCAATAAACCCATTAAGCCACGTGTATTTGTAAGTAGAATTAAAGCTTTATTAAGAAGACATTCGCCTGACCAACAGCAAACAGCGCAAATGGATTTAGGAGGAATTCGTATTGATAAAGACAAACATATGGTCTATAAATTGGACCAAGAAATTGTATTACCTAAAAAAGAATTCAAACTTTTATCTTTATTAGCAAGTAAACCAGGGAAAGTATTTACGCGCGAATATATATTAGAACAAGTTTGGGGAGATGAAGTAGTAGTTGGTGATAGAACTATTGATGTTCATATTCGTAAACTACGCGAAAAATTAGGTGACGATTTTATCAAAACTATCAAAGGTATTGGCTACAAATTCGAGTTTTAAGTAAAACGAAATTATTTTTTGGTTTCGTTATAGGTCTTCGAAAAATCTGCCCAATTAGTGGTTTTAAATTTATCCTCTGCATAATAATGCAAAATCGGCATCAATGCTTTAGGGGTTAAAAATACATTAAGTACATCTAAGGTATTTTCCTTTTCATCAAGCACTGCTATAGCAGGAAATTGTAATCTGTTATTAGTTGTTTTCATCGCAAAGGAATGTAAAGGATAACCATTAACGAGTTGCTTAAAACATTTTTCTCCTTTAAAAATAATCGTATCATTACTTTCTGCATCAAAATTGATGATGTAATAGTTTTTAGTAATATAAGCTGCCGTTGCCGAATCCTTAAGTGTTGTAATGTTTAATATTTTACAGGAGTTACAAAAACTAGTAGAAAAAGTAATTAATATTTTTTTTGATTTTTTGATTTGTGATTTTTCTATCTCTTTAAGTGTTTGAAATTTCAAGCGCCCTTTTGAAAACACGGTATCAACAAATGTATGCTCAAATTGTTTTGTAAAATCATCATAGGATGTTGATTTATATATATTCTCAACAATATAAATTAATAGCGGTTCAATTTTTTTTTCTTCTAAAAATCCTTGCGACAATAAATTATATTCATAATTATTTGTTACAAAAATAGTTGATGGGTAACTTAAACTATTTCCTAAAAACTTAATAGCTAATTCGTGAGGCGTTTTGGGTGCTTTAGATGTAGGTTTGTAAACCACGCCATTATAATTTATCGTATCTTTTGTTTCCGCATCAAACTTTACAGGATAAAAATATGTATTTATATAATTTGCAATATTAGGATTTGAATACGTTGTTTTCATCATGTGTTTACACCAACCGCACCAATCCGTATATACATCAATTAATAAAGGTTTAGGTTGTTTTTTATTTAGCTCTTGTGCTTCTTTGATAGTAAGCCATTTCACTAACCCTTCTTCATTTTGAGAAAAAGAAAGTTTGGATACACACAAAAATAAGGCAATGATTTTTAACAATTTCATAATACAAAAATGAGATTTTTTTTGTAATATTGTGTATAATCTTAAAACAAAAAAACATGATAAAAAAATTACTTACGATTACTTTATTCACCATTTCTTTCATTGCAAATTCGCAATCTTTTACTGCAATGTATCCTTTTACGGCAGTTACAAGCGGAACAGCTGCCAATACAGGAACGGTAGATCCAACGCCTACACCAACAGTCTCAGGGGTTACTTTCGGCGCATTTTCTTGTGTAGGAACATTCAGTCTTACTGCGGCATCATTTGTATTTGCTTTTCCTAATTGGGGCGGAGGCGCATTAAATGGAAATGATGCAACCTTTACAGGTTCATTAAGCACTTCTAAATATTATGATGTATCGGTAACTCCAGCAAGTGGTTCAACGGTAACTTTAAATTCAATTTCTTTTAAAATGAACCGTTCCTCTACTGGTCCTCGTAATTGGGCTTGGAGAAGTAATGCAGATGCATTTACAAATAATTTGCTTGCTTCTGTTGGTACGAATACAAATATTTCTGTTCAATTAGGAAATAATTTTTTATGGAGCACAGATACTTATACAACCAATGCTCAACAAAAAGGCTGTTCGGTTATTTTAGGTGGAGCTAGCTTTACTAGTATAACAAATCCTGTTAATTTTAGATTATATGCCTGGAACGCAGAAGCTAATACGGGAACTTTTAGAATTGACACGGTTGTTTTTGATGGGTCAGTGACCCTTACTACAGGCTTAGCAACTTTGAGCTATGATTTAAACACAAATTTTAACGTGTATCCAGTTCCAAATACTGATGGTATTGTTTATATAGAAAATAAAAACACGTTAGAATTATCAAGCATTGAATTAATTGATATGTTTGGAAATGTTGTTTTAATAAGCAAAAACGAAGTGGCTTCAAAAATTAAATTGAACGTTGCTGATATTGCAAATGGTAATTACTTTATCCGTATAAATACTGCTAATAATTCTACAACTAAAAAAATAGTGATTTTAAAATAAGATTTAACTAAAAAAACGAAAGCCTCAATTAGAAATAATTGAGGCTTTTTTTATTTTTTAAAATCAATGTGCTTGCCCATGGTTCCCCTTAAGCGATACCATTTACTTTGAGTTTCGACTATAGATTTGAAGTCTTTAACCTCGTATGGTTGATAGTCTATTTCAGGAGTTGCTTGAGGAAGTAATCTCAGTGTATCAAAAATAACAGGTAAGTATCTTAAAGGCTTTAAGCGTTTTTTCCCAAATCGGTAGGTCATGCGCGTTTGAAAAGGATCTGTAGCCAAAGCAATATTTTCATAACCTAAGGATTTTGCTAATTTATATCCATACCAAATATTTTCAGTACTATGTTGCGCTTTGTCTTCAACAATAATATCCTCGGCAGGCACTCCAAATTTAATAGCGTATAGTTTCATCATCTCCGCTTCTACAAAAGGAGAATATACAGAAGCGCCACTCATGATGATTTTTTTGGTTAAGCCTCTGTTATATAAATGCACTGCCCAAACTACACGCATGGTCATAGTCATGTCCCAACGAGGCGCTACAAAAGGGACACCCGGCACAATAACAGCATCATATTGCTTGTGTGCTTCTAAGGCACGACGAGTGAGTTTAGCCGCACTTGGGTGAAATAATAAACAGGATTGGAAAACGAATAATCCAGTTACAGTAATAAATAATATGATTTTTTTTTGAGCTAACATATTTTCGTTTTCTATACAATAGAAATTTAAAGATACCCAATTCTTTTGTCAGTTTACGATATATCATACACAATATTTTTATGTTTTTTTTATGGATGCCCAAAATAATGAGTATTTTAGAATCATCTAAATCATTCATCCTTGCAAGCTAAACAAGATATTTATTTTCATTTAAAGAAGCATTGGGGCTACGATTCCTTTCGCCCTTTACAAGAAGAAATTATTTTATCTGTTTTAGATAATAAAGATACCTTGGCACTTTTGCCTACGGGCGGTGGTAAATCCATTTGTTTTCAAATCCCTGGTTTAGTTAATGGTGGCACATGTTTAGTGATTTCACCCTTAATTGCCTTAATGAATGATCAGGTGCAAAACCTAAAAAACAAAGGTATTAGCGCTGTTGCGATTACCTCCGTAATGAATGCTAAAGAAATTGATATTGCTTTAAATAATGCAGCTTATGGTCATGTACAATTTTTATATTTGTCGCCTGAACGGATTGAAAACGAAGATTTCCGACAAAAGCTATCGTATCTTCCAATAGGTTTAATTGCTATTGATGAGGCACATTGCATATCGCAATGGGGTTATGATTTTAGACCAAGTTATTTAAAAATTGCAGAGCTTCGTCAATACTTTCCTAACGTGAGTATGATTGCCGTTACTGCTAGTGCTACTAAAGAAGTTGTAGTGGACATTCAACAAAAATTAGAATTTAAAAAGCAACACGTTTTTAGACAATCATTTGAACGAAAAAACATTAGGTACGTGGTTCAGTTGGAAGAAAAAAAATATGAACGCTTGCTTAAAATCATTAAAAATATTGGTGGTTCTGGAATTATTTATGTCCGTAATCGAAAAAAAACAGAAGAAATTTGTCAATGGCTGTTAAACCAACGCATAGGCGCTTCGTTTTATCACGCTGGTATCAAAGCAAATGACAGAAGCGTGATACAACAAAATTGGATAGATAATAAACAACAAATTATAGTGGCAACCAATGCTTTTGGTATGGGGATAGATAAGCCGGATGTGCGGTTTGTAGTGCATTTAGATTTACCCGAAAGCTTGGAAGCGTATTTTCAAGAAGCGGGTAGGGCAGGCCGAGATGAGAAACCAGCGTATGCTATTTTGTTATGTAATACACATGATGTACACTCGCTGAAAGAACAGTATGAGCAGAAGACACCAACCATAGAACAAATTAAACAAACCTATCAGGCTATTTTTAATTTTTATCAAATTCCTGTTGAAAGCGGCGAAGGATTATCCATCACCTTTAATATGGATGAGCTTGCCAGAAATTATAATTTAAAGCCAGTGATGATTTATAACTCCATTAAATGTTTGGAGAAAGAAGGTTACTTTTCTTTATTAGATGCAGGTTACGAGCCATCTAAAATGATGGTGAAAATGGGGAAAGAAGATTTGTATAATTTTCAATTGAAACATCAAAAGCACGAGCCGTTAATTAAAGTATTACTACGCAGTTATGGAGGCTTGTTTGAGCAATATGCCCATATTAAAGAAAAAGATTTAGCATACCGCGCAAAAATTTCTGAATTCGAATTGCAAAACCAATTAGATTATTTGAATACACAAGGCGTTATTTCTTTTATACCACAAACTACCTTGCCTAAATTGATATTCTTACAAAACCGTATTAATCTTAAGTTTGAAGATATACGACTTATTAATTATCCTATCTTAAAACAAAAAGCTTTAGCGCGAATGGATAGTGTAATATATTATGCAACTGAAAAAAATACATGCAGAAATAGAATATTATTAACCTATTTTAATGAAACGGATTTTAAAGATTGCAATTACTGTGATGTGTGTGTAGAAAAAAACAAAAATCAATCTGCCATACATGCCAGTATTAAAGGGCAGCTTTTGCCGTTGTTAAATAAAA
>JANXRU010000330.1 GCA_025356715.1 Bacteroidota bacterium | reverse complement strand
CATCGCCGGGCTGCTGCCTTTGAGCGACTTGTGCTGGCGAACGAAATTGTAGTGCAGGTAGAACAGCGCCAGGGCGTGAAGGTGGTTGTCGATCTTCTTGGAGAAGGCGTTGGTCAGGCGGGTGAACCGGCGGTTGCCCATGCGGATCGAGAGGTTGGACCGCTCCACGTAGGATGTGCTGACGTGGCGGATATCTGGATAGCCCTCGACGCGGACCTTCTTGGCCCCGATGCACTCGGCGGGGCTATAGCGGCCCGCGGGACCGGGCGCCGCGCCGTAGATCTTCACGAGCTGGGCGAAGTCCACATCCTCGCCGAATGCCTCCTCCACGGCCTCGACATAGGCGCGGTGGCCGTCTGAGGTGATCTGGACGCGGTTGGCGAGGCGTTCCTTCAGGTCGCCCATGAACAGCTTGGCGCAGGCCAGGGTGCGGTCGCCCACGGCATAGGTGACGATCTCGGATTAGAACATATTTTACAAATCATCAGAGTTGACTATGTTATTAGTTACGGCCCTTCAAATGCCTTTAATCAAGGCTTTTTAATTGGATTGGGAATAGAATTTTAATACATATTTATAATTTAAACAAACACTGCTAATTCCACTTAATTTTATGACAACAAGAACCCAACAAATAAAAAACATCCTTCCTAAAATAGAAAGCAATGATACGAGTGTTTCGGAGCACGAAAGTTTTCAAAACGAAACATTAAGACCTATACTTAAATTTCAAAACGAAATCATAGTTTTGTATTTCGAACATTTTATTGTAGAAAGTAAAATTGAGTTTATTAAATTAAAATACACCCATAAGATTACTAAAATAAATGATTTGTTTAAAACCAACATCCAGTTTAAGCAATTTTATTTAGGCTTAATTGTTGGTTATTTCTCGGTAAATGAATTTCAATTTTATACTTTACATAAAAAAGAAATTAACAAGCGCATCATTAGTATGCTTATCGAAAGGATTTGTAGTCAGATTGAAAACATTAAGTAGAATACAAAAAAGTGACCTTGTCAGGGATCGAACCTGAATCTCGAGCTTCGGAGGCCCAAATACTATCCGTTGTACTACAAGGCCAATTATTAGACAAATATATGTAATAAAAGAGGTTTATTAATTTGCAAATTTTAGTATTTTTGATTTAAAACAAATTCTGATGATTTTTTGCTCTTCAATTTTTCTATTTTTCTTTTTACCTCTTTGTTTGTTTGGCTATTACCTCATTCCTAATAAATTCAGAAACTACACTTTATTAATTTTCAGTTTAATATTTTATATTTGGGGAGAAACTACCTATGCCTGGCTCATAATCTCATCCATATGTTTTAATTATATAATTGGCATACTCATTGATCGCATGGCTCCCAAACGCTTAATTTTAATATTAGGCGTTACTATTAATATTTCTGCTTTAGTTTTTTATAAATATACTGGTTTCATTTCACAAACATTGGAGGTAGATAATAATTATTTTAAAACATTAACACTTCCTTTAGGTATTTCCTTTTATACTTTTCATTCTATTTCATATTTGACAGATATTTATAGAGGTAAAGTCAAAGCTCAATTAAACTTTCCTAAAATGGGGCTATACATCGTCAACTTTACTCAATTAGTTGCGGGACCAATTATTCGTTACCACGATATTGAAACTCAATTAACTACCAGAAAACATATTTGGAATAGATTAAGGAACGGTTCTAAACTCTTTATTTACGGACTTGCTAAAAAAATGATTATTGCTAATACAGCTGGTCTTATGGCCGATGCAATTTTTAATGCTGATACAAATGCTTATGGATTAGCATATTCATGGATAGGTGTATTTGCGTATACATTACAAATTTACTTTGATTTTTCAGGGTATTCGGATATGGCAATTGGATTAGGGAAAATGTTTGGCTTTGAGTTTAAGCAAAATTTTAAAATCCCCTATTCTGCTCAAAACATTCAAGATTTTTGGCAACGTTGGCACATATCACTTTCATCATGGTTTAGAGATTATGTTTATATTCCGTTAGGCGGTAACCGCAAAGGATCAATTTTAACTGCATTTAATTTACTAATTGTATTTATTTTATGTGGTTTTTGGCATGGCGCAAATTTCACATTTCTTGCATGGGGTTTATTTCATGGCTTTTTCTTAATTATGGAACGAATTATAAAAAAATCAATTACTACAATTATTCCATATTACATAAACTATGTTTATGTATGGTTAGTTATAATGATTGGCTGGGTTTTATTTAGAAGTAATTCCATTGAAGAAGCCTTAATTATAAT
>JANXRU010000327.1 GCA_025356715.1 Bacteroidota bacterium | reverse complement strand
TTCTGGTAATATTTATATAACTGGGTATTTTCATGGGGCTCCCGATTTTGACCCGAGTAGTGCAACTTTTAGTATTACTACAACCATATTTGATGATGTATTTATTGTGAAATTAGACGCTTCAGGAAATTTTGTGTTTGCAAAAAGTATTGGAGGTGCTAATATTGACCAAGCTGAAGGAATTAAAGTGGATGCTTCTGGAAACATATATACAACAGGAAAATATAGAAATGCAGCCGATTTCGACCCTGGTGTAGGAACTTACACTCTAACGACGATAGCATCTTCGTTTGATGTTTTTGTATCAAAATTAGACGCATCAGGTAATTTTTTATGGGCTAAAAATTTCAGCGGTGGTGGCGACGAAACAACTGCGGCGCTTACATTAGATGCTACAGGGAATGTGTATGTTACTGGTGGATTTTTAAATAAAGTGGATTTTGATCCCAGCGTTGCTGTTTATACCATTAATCCAACAAATTCAGGACAGGTAGATATGTATCTTGTTAAATTAGATGGATCAGGTAATTTTGTTTGGGCTAAAAATATGGGCGGAACAATGGATGTAAGCGTAACTGCAATGGCGATTGACGCTACTAATAATTTATTTGTAGGTGGCTATTTTGCAGGTATTGCTGATTTTGATCCGAATACGGGCACGAGTAACTTAACATCTAATGGCAATTCAGATATTTTTATTTCAAAATATGATGGTTCTGGAAATTACATATGGGCTAAACAAATTGGCAGCACTCAAATTGACCTACTCTTTTCATTAGCGTTAGATGGTTCTAATAATGTATATTCAACGGGTTCGTTTATGCTAAGTGTTGATTTTGATCCGAGTGTATCTACTAATACATTAACGGCCATGCATACTGCTCAATCTGATGCGTTTATTTTAAAATTAGACGGCACTGGTAATTTTGGATGGGCTCGACAATTGGGAAGTACTAATTTAGTGGGCACTCAAGGCAACTCTATTGTTGTGGATGCATCTTCTAATATAATTACTGGTGGTGGTTTTCAGGGTCCAGTAGATTTTGACACAGAAGCTACAACTTATACCATGACCGCTTCAGCAGGTTATAATTTTGTACAAAAAATGAGCGGTGGTACAGTGGGTGTTGAGGATGTTTTAAAGCCTTCGCCATTTAGTATTTATCCAAATCCAACGAATGGCGTTTTAAATGTTGACTTCTCTGCTTCGCCCGAAGTAACAGAAAACACAACCATTCAAATTACAAATACTTTAGGGCAAACAATTTATGCCAAAAAAGTTGAAACGTCTAAAACAACCATAAACAAAGGAGATTTAAGTGCTGGCATTTATTTTATAACTATTATCGAAGGAAAACAAACTTCAACAAAAAAAATAATTATTCAATAAAAAAATTATCGTTTACATTTAAACCCTCAGAAGTATCTGGGGGTTTTAAGTTTAGATATTGCACTATTTATAATATTGGCAACAATACTGATTAAAGAAAAATTTACATAACTTTATATAGATTTAAATCTAAAAATCTTAACATGAAAATAATTTCAACACTCCTCCTTTGCTTTATATTTCTTACCAATTATTCTCAGGACACTATTTCGTTTAAAGACGACTTTGATGATAATAGAAATAATTGGTCTATAAAAAACAATGACAGTCAAGTATTAGAGATTAAAGATGGAAAATATCGTTATGAAAATAAGGGTACGGGTGGGCTATGGACCTATAAAAATATTTTTATTGATCCTACTAAAGATTTTAGTGTTGAAACCACGCTAACCCAAACTTCAGGTGACGATAACTCTGGATTTGGATTAGTTATAGGTTTAGATAATGGTGATAATTATTGTGTGTTTCATATTACTTCAACTAAGTTTTTTAAAATATATGATTATCAAGATACAAAAAACTCCGAACTAAAAGCTTGGACTAAACTAGATATTATAAAACCAATGAATGAGCCTAACAAGCTTATGATTAAAAAAATAGGTGGCACCATTAATTTTTCCATTAGTGATGCAGAAAAGTGCAAGTTAATTGATTCAACGACAATTCCAATCATTCGTAATAACTTAGGTGGACATTACAACCATTCGTTGTTTTGGACGCTCTTGAAAGCAAATTCGGAAGCTAAAGAAAATTTACCATCAGGTAAATTAGCGGATGCTATTATCAAAGAATTTAAATCGTTCGAAGAATTTAAAAAACAGTTTTCAGAAAAAGCTGTAAAAATATTTGGCAGTGGCTGGTGTTGGTTAATTGAACAAGATGGTAAATTATTAATTACCACTACTCCCAACCAAGATAACCCATTAATGCAAGTGGCTGAACAAAAAGGTAAAATAGTTTTAGCATTGGATGTTTGGGAACATGCCTATTACCTTAAGCACCAAAACAAACGCATTGATTATATTTCTTCATGGTGGAATATTGTAAATTGGGAAATGGCAAATTCATACTACGAAAATGATTAATTAATAAACATTTATTGACTATTAAAAAGATACTCGAAAGCGAGTATAGAATATGATTAATAAGTTGTTTATTTTTATTTTCTATTGCATAACAATTTATCTTTTATAAAGCTTAACACATCATATTTTTAAACAAAAGCAATCTTATGAAATATTTTTTTTCTAGTTTGTTTGCTTTTATTATCTCCTATAGTTTAGCCCAAACTACTCCAACACATACTAAATTAACTATTATTGAAGCGAGTAGTAATTACACAGAAAACATTTCTGTATTAGAAAAGGAGTTAAAAGAGTTGCATTCTGATACTAATGAACTACTTCGACTTCATGTATTACTTATTAATAATTATTTTAATCTTTTGCAGTATGAAAAAGCAATTCAGCTATGTCAGCAACAAATAATTGTTGCAACAAAAAACAACCTTCAGTTTAATGAAGCAACGTTGTATAGATATTTAGGTAATGCGTATTATCACTTAAAACAGAACGATAAAGCAATATTATATTGGAAGCAATGTTTGTCAATTTCAAAAAAAAACAATTATAATGAACTATTAAAAAACTGTTATCATAATTTAGGCTCCGTTATATTAGAAACTAATCAAAACAATAACTTAGCTGAATCTTATTTTATAAAGGCAATCGAATATGGGAAAAAATTGCCGTCAACGAAACAATCTAATTTAGCAAATAATTATAGGCTATTAGCAACAACCTACGATGTTACCGGAAAATATAAACAAGCCGATAGTTTATTTGCCTTAGCTACAGACATCTTTAATTTATACCAAGATTCTTTTGGCTTAGCAGAAGTTCTAGTTTTTCGCGCTAGGCTAAACCTATCAATGAATAAACTTGATGAAGCAAATAAATTGAGTAAGGCATCGCTTATTATTTCCAGGGCGGTTAAAAATGAAGAATATATACAAACTGCATTGTCTATTTATCAGCGTATACAAGTGCAATTAGGGGATTATAAAGAAGCATACTTAACTCAAACCGAAATTTTAAATATAGAAATTGCAAAACATGCTCGTAACCAAAAAAAAGAAATTGCAGAAGCAGAAGCAAAATTTAAAGTCGCTGAACTAAGTATCAAACAAGCATTAACAGAGGCTCAGGAAAAGCAAACTAAAAAAAACTACATTACGGTTTTTTTAATTATATTTTTAGTAGCCGTTTTTTTAATTATATTTTTTTATCAGAAAAAAATATCTGCAAAAGAAAAAAACTTAACTATTAAAAACTTACGTGATGTTTTTGAGGCAGAAGAAAAAGAACGAACTCGCATAGCAAAAGATTTACATGATAACATGGGCGCTTATGCCACATCTATATTAGCGCAAATTGATGTTTTAGAGACAGCTTCGTTTGAAAATAAAGATGAAAAATTGAAAGATTTAAGGAATGACGCAGAATATATTATGTCGACTTTACGAGAAACAATATGGATATTAAAAACGAAAAACCTTACCGTCAATCAATTATTTGATTTATTAAAAATATATACAGACAAACATCTTGTCAAAAATTTAAACGTAGAAGTTTTGTACACAGAAGACATAACTACGATCAAACATCTCAGTCCAACTATTAGCTTAAATTTATATCGTATTATTCAAGAAATAATACAAAACATTATAAAGCATGCGCACACAACCAATGTAGAATTTAAACTTGTATCGAATCAAAAAATAGTAATAGAAATTTCAGATAACGGGGTTGGTTTTGACTACGATAATCTTCAGCG
>JANXRU010000323.1 GCA_025356715.1 Bacteroidota bacterium | reverse complement strand
TAATGTTTATGATTTTTAAATTACCCAAGCTGCCAGAGTCATTTTTTAAATTAATTAAATAAACTCCGTTAGCTAAATTTTCAGTATTAAAGTTTATGATATCTTCATTTTTAGTGGAAGTTTGTTTACTAATTAATTTACTCGTACTTAGATAATCGTTTACTAAAACAACATTAGTACCAGTAGTATAAGTATATATTTGAAAATCGTATCCTACATGCAAGCCATCCCAACAATTGGAATAACGGTACCGCCTAATTGTTTGACAATTATTTCCAGCAATTAAAGAATCCTTATAATAGTCATATTTACAGTAGCCTTCGTTACAGCTCATTGGATCTAAAGCCAAAGTCCGATACCAATACGTTCCTATCATTGGAGCCCAGCTTTGGGATTTTCCAACAAATACAACTGTTATAAAAACTATTAATAATAATGATTTCTTCATAGTCTGTGATTTTTAAAGAATTAATTAATCATGAGTTTGTGGGTGTATAAAATAATGTTTTCTTTAGTAATTGCAGCCATATAAAATCCTTTGACAAAGGTAGAAACATCTAAACTAAAGCTTTGATGGTAAATGGGTTCTTTTAGTATTTCTTTACCAATTGCATCATACAATATTATATAGGTTGTGTTATCAAATTTATCTATAGGCTTTGGTAATTGGATATTGACGATATCTTGAACAGGGTTTGGAAACAGTTCAATCGTATTGTTTTCGTTTTTGTAATCTTGTATTGCTACATTAGATATGCAGGTTTGAGAGAGTTTACTTATAAACACATCAGTACCACCCTGTGGTGTTATATTAAATGTAGTATTTGGGTCAGGATTAAAATCCATCACACCCATAAAAGTACCTGTTGTATATACATTACCTTTTTTATCAGCATAGATAGAATATCCAACATCGTTTGCAGCACTCCCTATAGCCGTGGCACATACAAAACCCCCATTAACATCTAATTTAAAAATAAATATATCTTCTAAGCCAACAGCAGTAAGGCTGTATATGGCAGTACTTGAGCCGAAATCTACTGCATATGAATAGAAACCTGTTGTATAAATATTGCCTACCATATCTGTTGTAATTGATAAAGCATATTGACCGCCATAACCACCTAATTTTTGTGCCCATATAAAATTACCAGCCGTATCAAATTTAGAAATAAAAGCATCATCATCGTTATTGGCTAAAGTGTTTAAATAAAATACGCCCACACCAGTATTAAAATCTACTGATGCTCGAAAACTCCCTGCAATATAAATATGACCAGTTCTATCTATGCAAAGTGTACGCCCAACATCATATTGCGTACCTCCTATAGATTTTGCCCACACAAAATTACCATTGGCATCTAATTTTGATACAAAAATATCAAAATCGCCATTACTGATAAGGTTATAGGTGCTTGGTCCTGGGTCGAAATCAACTGTTAAATTAAATCCGCCAGTAGTATACACATTCTCGGCATCGTCAATGGTTATTGAACTCCCATAATCATTACCTATCAATCCTGTCATGGATTTGGCCCATATAAAATTACCAACTGTATCTAATTTTAAAATAAATGGATCTATGCTTCCTGTTAAATTACAAATGCCTGCATTGGGGTTAAAATCAACTGTACCATCAAAATACCCTGTTATGTATACATGACCATTGTTATCTAATTTAATCCCAAGCCCCTCATCAAAGTTACTACTTCCTATAGCTTTAGCCCACACAAAATCACCATTGGGTGTTAATTTTAAAATAAAAATTTCTCTGCCACCATTTGAAATTAAGTTGTATACGCCAGTACCTGGGTCAAAATCGGCTGTTCCTCCAAAAAAACCTGTAACATATACATTGCCAGCAGTATCTATACTTATTGAATGACCTTGGCTAAGTGCGCCTGCACCCCCTATGTTTTTTGCCCATAAAAAATTGCCATTAGCATCTACTTTTGTTATAAAAATATCTTCTGCGCCGTTAGCAACCCTATTATCGACCATTACACCAGGATTTATATCAACCGTATAACTAAAGTAACCTGTAGTATAAACATTACCAACACTATCTGCTGTTATTGCAGAACTCACTGCGCTACCCGCAACCCCGCCAATATCATCAGCCCAATTAAACCCTTGCTGCCCATGCGCTTGTATGGAACATATTACTAAAAGCACATATAATATTTTTTTCATCATCATAAAAAAATGAGGGCAACATTAGTTGCCCTCAAAAAAGGTTATTCAATAATTAATTTTTGTTTATCTATTACTTTACCATCTGCTACTAAATTTACTAAATATAAGCCTGCTGTAAAACCTTGAGTTTGTATTGTTTGTGCAGCAGTATTAATGTCTAGTTTTTGTGTCAATATTATTTTTCCAGTGATATCAAATACTACTACTTCAGCATTAGTATAAGTAGCATCGCTAGTAAAATACAAATGAGTAACGCCATTTGTTGGGTTAGGATATAATTTAAATAATTTAGCGGTTAGTATAGGTTCTGTCACCTCTTCTTTTGTATTACCTAAACGGCTAGTAGATACCACAGTTGGTAAACTCATATATTCGCTATATTTATAATTAAACACCTGTTTAAGTAAAGCTTGAGCATTACTGTAAGCTTCATTACATTGTTTGGAATCACAAGCTGCCATTTGTTCCAAAGTAGACTTGGTTACTATATCTGTTTTAATAGAATAAACACTACTTGTTTGTTGTTTTAAAGTAATGAGTAATTCTTGCAATTTACAAAATTCATCCAACGTACCGCCTGCTGCTGTTTTTATATCAGCTATTAAAGTGGTAGCTTCTGCATATTTACCCAAAGCTACATAACCAGATAATAAACGGCACTGAGATTCATAACGATTATCTGCTTTCATTAAAGCAATTATAGCTTGCTCATCTATTCCATTAATGGTATCACTTAATAAGGTACGTGTAACTTCATCTACAATATAACCCTTTTGTTGATTCAAATCGGCTATTTGTCCGTTTAATACTTGCATGGCAGACGGTATGGCGGTAGCTTGTTGCTGATTCAAATCCTTCATAATACCATTAGGTAAATTACGATTTAAAATTGACTGCCAAACTGCTATTGATACGGGTTTATTTTTATCATGGATATCTTTTATATGGCCATTGGGCGTATTCGCTTTACTAAAATAAGCTATCAATATGGCATCACTCAAATACGGACTTTTTTGTTCCATTATATTTTTAAGATTACCGGCACTTATTGTGCTGGTAATCGTGCTTAATAATCCTTGTGAATTACCGCCATCTATCTTAGCTTTAAGTGCTGTTATAGATGCTGTATTAACAGCGATTACCTGTTGAGCATAAGCTACTG
>JANXRU010000313.1 GCA_025356715.1 Bacteroidota bacterium | reverse complement strand
GCATCTTTTTGAACATCTGTTAATTTTGCTTTTGGCGACATGTCGTCTATTTCGTGCATCCAGCTTGCTTCAGAGCGTTTGAATATGTTTTTTTGTCCATGGCAATTGGTACAAGCTCCTATGTAAATAGAATGACCTTCTGTTAAAGTACTCAATGTAACATCTGGATACTTAGCTTTAATGGCTGTTACTTGAGCATCGCTAGGAATGATACTTGGCGCAGGTGTTTTTTTAGAAGCACTGCAAGACACAATGATACTTGCGGCTAATGTAATTGTAATTGTTTTTATCATGATTTTTAGGATTTAGGTTAATTAATTATATAATGTTTAGGATTTGAAATTACTCAATAATATTGTATTCATTTATTTTACGGTATAACGTTCTTTCACTTATGCCTAGTTCTTGCGAGGCATACTTACGTTTCCCTTTATGTTTTTTAAGTGCTTTTTTAATCATATCAATTTCTTTATCCTGAAGCGACAAAGATTCTTCAACTACTATTGACTGATTAAATCCATTTGCATTATCTTTCACAACAATCGAATTGTGAATTTTAACATCATTGGAGTTTGAAACAACAGGGAAATTAGAATCTGGATTATACAAATTATTTATACTTGGCAAATCACCTGAAGGAATATTATTTACGCCACCACTATGCATAATTGTGTGAACAACTGATTTTAAGTCATTCAATTCCTTTTTCATTTCAAATAAAACTTTGTATAACAAATCACGTTCGTTCATATCAATTGAACCAGAACCATTTTGAAAACTACCATTAGCTAAAGCAGGTAATTTATTAGTATGATAATTTGGCAAATACAACAATAAACTGTTTAACGTTATATCCCTTTCTTTTTCAATAATAGAAATTTGCTCTGTTATGTTTTTTAATTGACGAATATTTCCAGGCCAATAATAATTTACTAATGCTTGCTCGGCATCTGCATCGAGCTTAATTGCTGGCATACGGTATTTAGTAGCAAAATCACTCGCAAACTTTCTGAACAATAAATACACATCATCTTTGCGCTCACGTAAAGGAGGTAAATTAATGGGCACTGTATTTAAACGGTAATATAAATCTTCTCTGAATCTTCCTTTTTCAATAGCAATATTGAAATTTATATTCGTTGCAGCAACAACTCTAACATTTGTTTTTTGAACCTTACTACTCCCTACTCTAATGTATTCACCAGTTTCTAAAACACGTAATAAACGAGCTTGTGTCGTTAATGGCAACTCCCCTACTTCATCTAAAAATATAGTTCCACCATCCGCTACTTCAAAATAACCTTTACGAGCTTCGTGAGCCCCTGTAAACGAACCCTTTTCATGACCAAACAATTCACTGTCAATTGTACCTTCTGGTATAGCTCCACAGTTTACAGCAATATACTGTCCATGTTTACGAGCACTGTTTTGATGAATAATTTGCGGAAACACTTCTTTACCTGTTCCACTTTCTCCATTTATTAAAACATTTAAATCAGTGGGCGCCACCTGACGAGCCACATCAATAGCTCTTTCTAATAACGGGTTATTGCCTATTATTCCGAAACGTTGTTTAATATCTTGTAGGGTCATTTTTTAGGGACTAAAGGGATTGAAGGGACTATTTGATTTAAGGGACTTGACATGATTGAATAAAGGGGCTTAAGGGGCTATTTGATATCTATTAACTACTTAAAATTTTATCTCTAAAGTTTGATATTTGAGTTTGTAGTGGAATTACTTTTTCTAATAAGTTGGTTAAATTATTTTGGTTACCATATTTTCTCATTTCACAAATTAGTAATTGAGTTTCGAGTTCGTAAGCCGAAGTTAAAGCTGTTGTTAAATATTCGGCAAAATGTACGCTTGTTCTTTTTCCAGATCCCTCCGCAATATTTGAGGGTACTGATACAGCACATCGTTCGAGTTGAGATATTAAATTAAATTTTTCTTTTGTAGGGAGTATATCGGTATAATCATAAACCAAATTACATAAAGCCATAGCATCTGTCCAAATGGTTAATTTTTTAAAATTATGCTTTATCATATTTTTTAGTTTCTTTCTCTTAAGTCAAATCATCCCTCAAGTCAAACAGTCCCTTAAACGCATTCCCCAATCAACGTACCACTCGTACAGCTTGTAATCAACACATTAACATAATCTCCTTTTTTCAAATCGCCTCTCGGAAAAACAACCACTGTATTTTGTGTATTACGTCCGCTCATCATTTCTACTGATTTTTTAGAAACGTTTTCTACTAATACTCTATAAACTTTTCCTACGCCTTGTTTGGTGCGTATTTCGGAATGCTTCCGTTGCATATCTACTATTTCTGTTAGACGTCTGCTTTTTACTTCTGCTGGCACATCATCTTCATACTTTCGTTCTGCAAGGGTTTTAGGACGTTCGCTATACGAAAACATATAAGCAAATTCATATTGCACGGCTTCCATCAACGATAACGTATCTTGATGTTGTTCTTCTGTTTCACCACAAAAACCAGTGATGATATCGGCGGAAATACCCGCATCAGGCATAATACGACGTATAGCTGCAATTCTATCTAAATACCATTCGCGCGTATAACCACGATTCATTTTTTCTAACACATCACTATTTCCGCTTTGCACTGGCAAATGCACGTACTTACAAATATTATCATACTTTGCCATCATATGCAACACATCGTCTCCCATATCTTTAGGATGCGATGTTGAGTAACGCACTCGCAAATCAGGGTTTACTAAGGCAACCATTTCTAATAACTGAGCAAAGGTTGTTGAATGAACTTTTTGTTCTTCGGTTAGATTTTCTTTTTTTAGTCCACCTCCACTCCACAAATAAGAATTTACATTTTGTCCCAATACAGTTACTTCTCTGTATCCATTATCAAAAGCATCCTGCACTTCTTTCACTATCGTTTCTGGTTCACGGCTACGCTCACGACCACGCGTAAACGGTACTACGCAAAAACTGCACATATTATCACAACCACGCATAATGCTTACAAAAGCACTCACGCCGTTATGGTCTAAACGAACAGGAGATATATCAGCGTATGTTTCTTCTTTACTTAAAATAACATTGATGGCTTGTTGTCCACCTTCTGCAACGGCAATTAAATTGGGCAAATCACGGTAAGCATCAGGGCCTACAACCATGTCCACTAATTTTTCTTGTTCTAAAAACTGATGTTTTAAGCGCTCTGCCATACAACCTAAAACACCAATCAATAAATTTTTGTTCGTTTTTTTAACTTTTTTGTAGTCGTATAAACGTTGACGTACGCGGCTTTCTGCGTTTTCGCGAATAGCACAAGTATTTACAAAAATTAAATCAGCTTCTTTATAATCCGTTGTAGTAGTATATCCTTTATCAATTAAAATAGAAGCTACAATTTCGCTATCTGCAAAATTCATTTGGCAACCATAACTCTCTAAAAATAATTTTTTGCCGGTTTTATTTTCTGATTCTATAATGAGTGCTTCCCCTTGCTTAGATTCATCTATAATTTTATTCTCCATGTAGCTCTTTAAAAGCGCAAAGATAAGGCTTTGTTATGACATTTTGACACGTTAACCATTTTTATAAGGTTAAAATTAAAAAAATATTTTAAAATACAAAAAACTGATTTTCAATTAATTAAGCATGAAAAATGAGAAGAATGATGCGTTTTATAGTTGAGCCTAAAAATAAAAATTAGGTTTATTGGAAGTTTATTTTTTTACTTTGCAAACTTTTAGAAGTATAAAACAAGTAGATTTTAATATGAAATGATGCTTTTTTGATACTTTTTCGTTCAATTATATACATATATATACAGTAATAAATGGCAAAGAATTTAGTGATAGTTGAGTCCCCCGCAAAAGCAAAAACCATTGAGGGATTTTTAGGAAAAGATTTTATCGTTAAGTCAAGTTTTGGACATATTAGAGATTTAGTTAAAAAAGGATTTGGGGTTGATATAGAGAATAATTTTACACCAACCTACGAAGTTCAGCCAGATAAGGAACGCGTTATTGCAGAGCTTCAAAAATTAACAAAAGGTGCTGAAATGGTATGGTTAGCTTCCGATGAGGATCGTGAGGGGGAAGCTATTTCGTGGCATTTATACGAAACCTTAAAATTAAATCCAACTAATACCAAGCGTATTGTTTTTCATGAAATTACAAAGCCTGCTATTTTAAATGCCATTGAAAATCCTCGGGCTATTGATATTAATTTAGTTAATGCACAACAAGCACGTCGAGTATTAGATAGATTAGTTGGTTTTGAGTTATCACCTATTTTATGGAAAAAAGTTCGTCCGAGTTTATCAGCTGGACGTGTGCAATCCGTTGCTGTGCGCTTAATTGTGGATCGTGAACGAGAAATTCAACAATTTAAATCAACCTCTGCCTTTAAAGTATCAGCTGTGTTTAAAGTTGGTACAGGATTATTAAAAGCTGAATTAGATAAACGTTTTGCAACAGAAGAAGAAGCACAGGCTTTTTTAGAAAAATGCAAACCTTCAACATATACCATTGGTAGTTTAGAAACTAAACCTGCTAAACGCTCGCCAGCTGCACCTTTTACAACATCTACCTTACAACAAGAGGCTGCTCGTAAATTAGGATTTTCAGTGGCGCAAACCATGCAAGTGGCTCAACGCTTGTACGAAGCGGGCCGTATTACTTACATGAGAACTGATTCCGTTAATTTATCGGATACAGCCATGGAACAAGCTGATAAAGCCATTAACCAAAATTACGGCGCAAAATATTTCAATCCACGTAAGTATAAAAATAAGAGTAAAGGTGCGCAAGAAGCGCATGAGGCCATACGTCCAACATACATCGATAGAACAGTGATTGATGGGGAACGTAATGAAATTCGTTTATACGATTTGATTTGGAAACGCACAATTGCCAGTCAAATGAGTGATGCTGAGTTAGAAAAAACGACAGCGAAAGTAACATTGAGTGGTGCTAGCGAAGTATTTGTAGCGCAAGGAGAAGTATTGAAATTTGATGGCTTCTTAAAGGTATATATGGAAAGCTCTGATGACGAAGAATCTGAAGATGAAAACACATCGATGTTGCCTCCATTAAAAGTTGGTGAACAAATTGATAGCCGAGAAATTATAGCAACACAACGTTTTACACATCATCCTGCTCGATACTCAGAAGCAAGTTTAGTAAAAAAATTAGAAGAATTAGGTATCGGTCGACCTTCTACTTATGCTCCAACTATTAGTACTGTTCAAAAACGTAACTATGTAGAAAAGACTGATAGAGAAGGAAATCCAAGACATTTCACGCAGTTAACCTTAGTTAAACAAAACTTAACGAAAGAAACAAAAACAGAAAATACTGGTGCCGAAAAAAATAAATTATTTCCTACTGATATTGGTGTGGTTGTAACTAATTTTTTAATACAATATTTCCCAACGATTTTAGATTTTAATTTTACCGCAAAGGTTGAAGAAGAGTTTGATGAAATTGCGGAAGGTAATTTAGACTGGCAAAAAATGTTGGGCGAATTTTACCATCCTTTTCATAAAACAGTAGTTGACACTTCAGAAAACAGTGAGCGTGCCAGTGGTGAGCGTAGTTTAGGAACTGACCCTGCAAGCGGAAAGCCTCTCATAGTACGCATTGGTCGCTTTGGGCCTTTAGCGCAAATTGGCGAAACGAATGAAGAAACAGGAGAGATTGCCAAATTTGCAAGCTTACGTAAAACACAAAGTTTGGAAACAATTACTTTAGAAGAAGCTTTAGATTTATTTAAATTACCAATGAACTTAGGTACTTACGAAGGTAAGGAAGTAATAATTGGTGTAGGGCGTTTTGGACCATACATTAAATTAGATGAAGCATTTATTTCTATCCCTCGCACCATCGATCCATTAACCATGGATATGGAAAAGGCTGTTGAAATTATTAAAGAAAAAGAATTAGCCGATGCGCCTATAGCCCATTACGATGGTAAAGGTGTAACTAAAGGTAAAGGGCGTTTTGGACCATTTATTAAATACGAAGGCATGTTTATTAATGTGCCTCGCGCGTATGATTTTGATAATTTGTCTCAACAAGATATTAATGAATTAATTGAAAAGAAATTAGATAAAGAAGCAAACCGTTACATACACAATTGGCCAGAAGAAAAAATTTCGGTAGAAAATGCACGTTGGGGACCACAAATTAAGTTTGGAAAATTACAATTGAAATTAATTAAAAATGGTGGTGGCAAATTTACGCCTGAAGAATTAGCAGCCTTAACATTAGAAGATGTAAAAGCGATGATAGTAATACAAGTGCCAAAAGCCTTTGATAAGAAAGGGAAGAAAGCGACTGCAAAGAAAGCATCCGCTAAAAAAGGAGCAGTTAAAAAAACAAAGGTAGTTTCTTTAGCACCTGCTAAGAAAGCATCTGTAAAAAAAGCAGCGAGCAAAAAAGCATCACCTCGTAAAGTAGCAGTAAAGAAAGCGGCAGCAAAGAAAGCGGCAGCAAAGAAAAAATAGTTTCCTTAAATTTGTTAAAAGAAGCTATTGAAATTGATTTATTACGTTGCAATGACAATAACAAAAAAATCCCTTTTCATTATTTTGAAAAGGGATTTTTTTAATAAGGAACATTCGTTTAGTAATAAATACCGCGACGAACCTCAGCAATATATTTAGAAAAACGAATTACCTGACGCGTATAACCATATTCGTTATCATACCAAACGTACAATACAATGCTTCGTTTATCAGGAGAAATAATAGTGGCGTTACTGTCAAATACTGATGGGCAAGGATTACCAACTATATCTGTTGACACTAACTCGTTACTAAAGGCATATTGTATTTGCTCTACCAATGCACCATTTAACGCATATTTACGAATGATTTCGTTTACCTCATCACGCGTTACTTCTTTCTTAATATTTAAATTAAGAATTGCTAACGATACATTTGGTGTCGGTACTCGAACTGAGTTAGCTGTAAACTTACCTGCTAAGTGCGGTAATACCTTTTTTAAAGCACTTTCGGCTCCTGTTTCAGTGATTACCATGTTTAAAGCTGCGGAACGTCCACGACGGTATTTTTTGTGATAGTTATCTAATAAGTTTTGATCGTTAGTGTATGAGTGTACAGTTTCTATATGTCCTTTTTCAATACCTAATTCTTTGTCAATAACGTATAAAATAGGCATAATAGCATTAGTGGTACAAGATGCCGCCGAAAATATTTTAGTTGTTTTTAAATCAACTGTTTCATGGTTTACTCCATGTACTACATTAGGCACATTACCTTTTGCTGGAGCAGTTAATAATACTTTTTCAATTCCTTTAGCTTTTAAATGACGACTTAATTCTACATCATCCCTAAAAACACCTGTATTATCAATTAATAACGCATTATCAATACCGTAAGTTGTATAATCTACATCTTCCGGATTTTTAGCATCAATCATATGCACGGTATGTCCGTTAATAATTAAGGCTTTGTTTTCTAAATCTTCTATTACTGTTCCAGGGAAATTACCGTGTACAGAATCTGTGCGCAATAAATCGGCACGCTTCGTAATATCATCATCGCTATTACCACGCGTAACAATAGCACGCAAACGTAATTGCTCTCCTTTACCTGCTTGAGAAATTAACTCACGAGCTGCTAAACGACCTATACGACCGAAACCATACAATACCACATCTTTAGGCGTAATGGTAGATTTGTTTCCAATTAAATCAGTTAATTTATTATTTAAAAAATCTGCGATAGATTTGTGGTTAGCAGCTTCCTGGCTGTATTCAAAAGCCAATTTGCCAATATCTACACGAGATGGTGAAACATCTAACTTATAAATTTCTTGAGCAATAGCTAAAGTTTCTTGCACAGAAATGGTTTTCTTAACAATGTTTTTAGCATATAAATGCAAGTTCATAATTTCACTCGCGCTTCTATCAACTAATTGATTTCTGAATAATATTAATTCAATGGATTTTTCAAACCATAATTTACCAATAGCACCAATGAGTTCAATGGCTGCTTTTTCTTGTTCTATCCAATCGTTTAATTGAGCTTTGTAGTCAGCGTTTGCTTTAAGTTGTGTTTCCATAATTTTAATCGTTGTTTATTTTATAATTCTTTTTAAATCGTTTGAGTATTAATTAATAGAATACAGATGATGCGGATGTTTATGATTTAGTTATATTTTTTGCTTTCTGTATAATATTGAGTTTATTAAACACTTAGCAGTAAAAACTAACACTTAGTCTTCATCACTATGTTCTGTTCCATAATCGCTATCAGCTTCTTCCATATCGTCTTCATCCCCTAAATCACTCTCACTTTCGTCACCACTATCTTCACCTTCTTCACCCTCTAAATGATTTAAATCGCCTTCATCAATCCCGTTGGTATCATTTTTTATAGCTTGATAAATTTCACTTTCATCTAAATCAGGGTCGTGAAGCATTGTTGCTAGCTCATTCTCTGCGCTAAGTTCTCCTTCAGCCATTAATTTTTGTTTGTATTGTTTAGGCGATTTTCCCAAAGTGCGAACAACGCTAGGATATTTTCCTTTTGGGTTGTCTGGTAAAATTTTCATTAACTCAATGCAAAAAGTCCATTTAACAGCTGGATCAAACACATATAAAAAACGTTGACGTGGACTATCAATATACTTCGCTATTTTAGTAGTAGACATTAATTTTTTGGGCGCTACTCCCATTTTAATTTCGTCAGCATCCAATTCTATATCTTCCTTACGTAAGGTAATTTCTTGGTCTTTACGCCAATAATCATCACTTACAAAAAAAGCGGCGGCGTGCTTCGCATCAAAGGCAAAGGCTTCCTGGATACAAGTATGGAAATCTTCAAATGTTTGTCCTGATAAGATTTCTATTTCTCTGTAAATATCTTCGTTGTCCTCAATTACTATTTTAAATTTATATACTGCCATTTTTAATAAGTGCTTAACGTTAAGTTCGAAATTTTCGGTTTAGAGTTTAGATACGATTGCGTTATTTCCATCAAAATTAAAATCCCACCCTTTTTCAAAAATTTTTGGCAGGTAGCGTTTATATAATTTCAATCTTGAATTTCCTTTAATTTTATTTTTTTGATCATTTTCAGAACTGTGAGCTTCTTCATCATCTCTATCAATAGCATGGAACTCATAAATGTTTACTTTTTGATGTTGATCCATAAAATCTTTCACAATCATCACAATGGTATTCATCACACGGTAAACTTCACCTCTGTTGGTAGTCACATATTCTTCGCCTTCAAATTCATCATTAATTACACCAAATACGATAGTAGAGTGCAAAATATTATCCTGTCTTCTTCCAAAGCGAACCTCGTACCTCAAACCAGACGATGTATTGAAATAATACACACCTGCGCTTTTAATGGGCGGAAATTCTATAGGAAATATGGTGCTTTGAAGCATTTATTAAAAATACGTTTTTTTATGATAGCACCGCTACAGCTTGTTTTTTAAATCGGTCGGCTACAATTAAATCCTTGGTTCCGGTCGAATAATCATAAAATCCCTTTCCAGTTTTTACACCTAAATGACCTGCAGTAACCATATTTACTAATAACGGGCAAGGTGCATATTTTGGATTTCCAAAACCATCTTGCAATACGCGTAATATATTTAAGCAAACATCTAATCCAATAAAATCAGCTAATTGCAATGGGCCCATAGGATGAGCCATACCTAATTTCATCACTGTGTCAATTTCTTCAACGCCAGCAACACCTTCATATAAAGTAATAATAGCTTCATTAATCATAGGCATTAAAATTTTGTTTGCCACAAAACCTGGATAATCATTAACTTCAGTAGGTATTTTATTTAATTTTTTAGATAAATCCATAATTGAAGAACAAACTTCGTTACTTGTAGAATATCCACGAATAACTTCAATAAGTTTCATTACAGGTACTGGATTCATAAAATGCATACCAATTACTTTATCGGCACGTTTAGTAACTGCGGCGATTTGAGTAATAGAAATTGAAGATGTATTACTTGCTAAAATGGTATTTGGCGGGCAAATTTCATCTAATTGTTTAAAAATAGAAAGTTTCACATTTACGTTTTCGCTGGCGGCTTCCACTACTAAATCAGCATGAGCAGCACCTTCTTCCAATTTGGTAAATGTTTTAATATTTGCTAAAGTTGCCACCTTATCCGCTTCAGTAATTGTTCCCTTGGCTATTTGGCGATCAATGTTTTTAGCAATGGTAGCTAAAGCCTTTTGTAAAGCGGGTTCGCTAATGTCAACTAAACTAACAGCGTAGCCAAATTGTGCAAAGGTATGCGCAATACCATTTCCCATTGTTCCACTTCCAATAACAGTTATATTTTTCATTTATGTAAGTTAATTTAAGATTAAATAAGTTGGTAAATCTAAAACCCTAAAAGCACATATACAAATAGAGTTTTAAACGATTTTACCCTATTTTTTTAATAACCTTATTTTTTTCTTAAAAATTAATTTAAACCTATATATTTGTGCTGTAAAAATTAAAAAACTACTATTTAACTATGAATATTCCAGCAGACTTAAAATACACTAAAGATCACGAATGGATTCGTGTAGAAGGTAATAATGCAACAATTGGCATCACTGATTTTGCTCAGAAAGAATTGGGTGACATTGTTTATGTAGATATTACAACACTTGGCGAAACAGTAGCTAAAGAAGAAATTTTTGGTACTGTAGAAGCTGTAAAAACAGTATCTGATTTATTTATGCCGTTAACTGGAAAAGTATTAGAAGTTAATAAAGACATTGATAGCACTCCTGAATCGGTTAATAACGATGCTTATGGAAAAGGTTGGATGATTAAAATTAGCATTGATAATGCTGCTGAAGTTGCAGAATTATTGTCGTGCGACGCTTATAAAGCGTTAATTGGTGCATAAATAAACATTTCAAAAAAAACAAACAACTAACCTTCTGCTTAGGCGGAAGGTTTTTTTATGATAAATTTAATCTCAAAATATAGTTTAATCACAGCCCTTAGCTGGACAGTTATCATATTTATATTATGTTGTACACCTGGTCGATTTATCCCTACAACTTCGTGGCTAGAGCTACTTAGTTTTGACAAGTTTGTACATGCCTCTATCTTTTTTACACTTGCTTGTTTGTGGTTAATTTATTTACACTATTCAAACAAGCTATCTACTCAATCAATTAGTATAACTATACTCTTGTGTATTGCTTATGGTGGTTTATTAGAAATAATGCAGGCAACCATTTTTAGTCAGCGTAGTGGCGATTGGCTTGATTTTATTGCCAATTCATTTGGGTGTTTTATGGGATTGTTGTTTTTTAATAAAAAAATATTTGGCGCTTTAAACTCTTATAAAACAAGGTAATTTATTCTCTTTAAAAAAAAGACTATAATTTACCAGCTCAGCAGCTATACCTCGATAAATTTAATATTTCAGGAACAGTTGGGTTAGAAAACTTCACGAATAATATTGGGTTAGCTTTATATCCAAATCCAACTAGTGAATCTACAACACTTGAGTTTACTTCGCCTGTAGATTCAAAAGTAATAATTACCGTAAAATGATATTTTGGGTAGGCAAATTGAAAACACCAACTTAAATGTAAGTGCGGGGCAATTGATTAAACATACCATTAACCATAATTCAGAATTAAATGCAGGTATATATTTTGTAACACTAAATTTAGGTAACCAAAAAGTAACCAAAAAATTAATTATTGAGTAACGATCCATACTATCTAAATGAAAAAAACTACCTCATATGAGGTAGCTTTTTTTCAATCAAAAATTTCAGAAATTTATTTTAAAGTACAAGTTTCTGAGCTAGTTTGCCCTGCTTCAGTATGTGATGTAGAAGTACAATTTGCATGAGCTTGTCTACTAGATACGCTAGTAAATACTTTGGTTTCTCCACCCGTTGCATCAGTGCAAACACAGGTGTAATTTTTATCACAAGAAACAAATGTTAATGCGAAAATGGCCATTGGTATGATTATTTTTTTCATGATATTAAATTTATTAGGTTTATTTATTTTAAAACACAAGTTCTTGTTGTTGTTACTAATGGTAAATCAGATGGTGTATTAACTAAAGACATACACGCAGCAGTTGCATTTTTACTAGTTGTGTTTTTATATACAATTGTAAATTCTGAAGCTACAGCGCCAGGTGTATCATCAATCTCAGTACAAGTACACATTCTGTCTTTTTTACTACATGAAGCCAAAGAAATTGCTATAAAAGCAATGGAAAGGATAGTTATTTTTTTCATAATAAGTTTATTTTTAAAAAATTATTTAATAGTACAAGTGTAATCTTTTGTTACATTATCAGTAGTCGTCAATCCTGCATTAACTGCGACATCAGTATAGGTTTTAGTACGACTCATACAATCCCTATGTCCACTAATTTCGGAACTTTTGATATCCGTAATAACATCCGTGTAATCATTCGGCGCTGAATTTGTTTGAGTTGACACTACTGCACCTGATGAATTAGTAACTGTTCTAACTACGGTGTCAGTTCCTGTACATTCACAGGTTCTTGTTTTTCTGCATGATGCCAAGCTAATTGAAGCTAAAGCAAATGAAAAGAGAACGATTTTTTTCATGATTTTTTTGGTTTATTGGTTATTATTTATTTGGTTATTAATTTATTGTACGGTTACTAATATGGTTTTTTTTGTAATATTTCCGTCTCTATCAACAATTGACAAAGTGATTTTTTCTGTACCTGCTTGATTTCGACAATAATAAGTCAAATCTGTTGAATAGCCAGCGTACTCGGTTGAAAGACACGGATGGTTAAAAAAAGTAGTAGTTGTAATTGCTCCATCATAGGAATATGAACCATTAAAGTTTGTCAAATTGTCCTCAGTTCTTGTTACAATTACTCCAAGTAAAAGAGTGTCTTGTAGCGTAACGGTTGTGTCTTTCGATACGTAATTACTTCCAGTTTTTAAAACCATATCTGGTGGAACACGAGGATCTACAGCTGCTGTAACTGAATCTTTTTTCTTGCATCCGAAGATCATAAATAGAAAGGCTATTGAGCTAATGGTTACTATTTTTTTCATGATAAATTTATTTAGATATTAATTTTAAAGTTTAATGATACATTTCTTCCTATATTATAAATACCATAATATTTAAATCTTGATAGATGATCGAAATAGGCATTATTTAATAAATTATTTCCTGACAAGGAAATAGTAACGCTATTTTTAGGATGCTTAATTGTTATTGATGCCGAAGCATTTATTAAATAATAGCCAGCAGTAGCGGTTTCAAAATCACCTGGCCTATCTTGATTAAACACGTATGTAACGCCTGGTTTTACAGTAAACTCATTAATATGTTTTTTATTTTTAAAACTTAGTTTTATATCCGAATTTAATTTTGGTGCTGCTATAAAAGGTAAATTGTTTCCATTGCTTAAAGTTCCATTTACGTACGCATAACTCGTAATCCAATCTAACCACTGCCATTGCTGAGGATGAATATCTGCGGTTAATTCCACACCTCTAATGGTCGCATCTTGCTGTTTGTAATTATAAATCTGAAAGCCAATGTATTCTTCATTTGAAGGGGCTAAATAAATATAATTTAAAAAATGATTATTATAAGCAGCAGCGGAAATATTAAAAATTGATGCTTTATAATTGATCAAAACATCTGCACAAATATTTTGTTCTATTTTTAAATCGGTGTTACCAATTTCATAACGGTATGTTCCTTCATGTAACCCGTTTGAGGATAATTCCGCTAAATTACCAGAGCGATAACCACTCGAAAAATTTGTTTTAATGTTCCAGTGATTTTCTGTAAACCAACTTAACCCTAATGCACCATTTAAAGCGTTATAATGATTGGTAAATGGTAATATTTTTGTGCCTGGACTGCTTGGATCGGTATTAATATTTCCAGTAAAAAAAGTTTGCACATATCTAAAATCATATCTTAATCCTCCTTCAACAACAATATTCTTAAGTGTTGTTTTAATATAGGTAAAGGCCGAACTTTCCATTACGGTAGCATCTGGAATAATAGTACGAGAACCCAAATTTAAATTGGTTTGGTAAAAATCTTGAGTGCCAATGTTTAATTCAGTTTTTTCCTTAAAGACTTTAGTCCAAACAATATTTGTAATTGCTGAATTTAAAACCATATTTAAACTAATTTTATTACCACCTTCCTGCTCTTGTCGATTGTTATTTTGAAAACCGACATTTACTTTTAGTTTAGAGTTTTTAAGAAAAAAACTGTTTTGTGAACTGAATATATTTAAATTTACAGTATGGTGTGGTCTTTGAAAATCCCTACTAAGTCTATCATCTGGCGGATCAAATAATTGAATGGGATCCATCAAAAAGCCAAAATTATTTTGTGAATGCATGTAATTATTTTGGCTTATCCATTTCTTAAAATGAAATCCAAATCCTGCTTTTCCATAGTAGCCTCCAAAACGAGAATTTAAAACACGTTTATTATTTCCATCACTATAATCAGCATGAGAATCTTCCCCAATTCTTACGCGCCAATTTATTTTTTCGGTTGCTCCCTTTAACCCAATATCTGTGGCATTACCATAAGTGTTGGCAAATACCCGGGTCGAAAAATCTGCTTTAATTGTTTTGATTGGTGCACTTTTTTCTTCAATAATATTAATGGCACCTCCCATTGCTTCGGAACCATATAAAAGAGAGGCAGCTCCTTTAATTATTTCTACTCTATCAATACCTACATCAGATAAACCTAAACCGTGCTCGTCTTGCCATTGTTGATTATCAAAACGTAATCCATATAATACGGTTTGAATACGATTACCATATAAACCCCTAATGACTGGTTTAGAAATACCAGCCCCAGTTGTTAGTTGGCTTACGCCGGGTATTTTAGCTATTCCATCGCTTAGGTTTAAAGAGCCTTCAGAGCGCATCGTATTAGCATCAATTATAGAAATGGAATTAGCCGTTTTTTCAATGGCGCAATTATTTGTTCCATAAACAACAACCTCGTTATATTGCAAAAAACTAGGCTTTAAAAACAAATTAGTTTCTTCAATTGTATCTTTCAAATTAACTGAAATTACTTTTGTTTGATATGCTAATTGTTTAAATAATATTGTGTATTGCCCTTTTGGAATATTTTTTAATTGATAATAGCCTTCATTAGTGGTTTGAGTTTCTATATTTAGTTCTGTAATAGAAACCATCACGCCAGATATAGCCAAATTACTACTATCAGCATAAATAAAGCCCTTTAGTTTAACCTGTGCATAATTTGAAAAGGCACACATTAAAAATATGTAAAACAGTGTTTTTTGCATTTCATCAAGTACAAGTTATTGTACTATAATAATTAATAAAAAATAATTTGATTTTTTTGTTTTAACAAAAAAGATTAAACGAAAAAGTATAACCGTTTGATAAAACTACAAGTCTTATAATAACTCTACATTAATAAAAAAAAGAGTTACGCTACAAAACTAGGAGGCAGTGTTTCTTTAGATAAAAACACAGGAATTATACTAAAAAAATATTCAGTATAATTTGATAGGCTACTTTGATTAGCAATTATATCAACTGACTCATCACTTTGAGCAATATACTTAAATGCTAAAAATTGTTTCAATAATTTGATTGGATGAGAGGATGATTTAGAAGGATTAATATCATAATTTTCGGCAAATTGTTTCTTAATTTCTTGCTCTTGACTATCAGATAATACTGTTAAAATCACTTTTCCTTTAACGGAATTAATTGATACAATATCATATAGAACATCATTAAAAATTAATTCTTTATTATTAAATTCCCAACTAATAGTTTTAGAATTAACATATAATTGTGAAGGGTTTATTGAAATTTCTGTTGTAATAAGGTTGGATTTTTCATTCCTTATATAGGATTGAAAGTCATTATGATATGATATTAAATAACCAGTGTATATAAAAAAACTTCCTGTACTTATTAGAGAAATAAAAGCAAGTGTAAATATGATAGTTATCTTTTTCAACAAAACAAATATACAATTATAATTTAATAAAAAATTTATTGGAATATTTTATATTTACTACTAACATAAAAAAAAACCTAAGTAATTTCTTACTTAGGGTTTTAAAATATATAAATTCTTAAATTAGAACTTAGCTCTAATTTTACGGGTTTTTCCTCTGCCTCTTCCTTTACCAAAAAAAGAACCATAGTGCCCTCTATAAAAACTAGACTTCCCTCTAATTACATGGCTATAACTTAAGCTCATAGTTGTGTAGCTATCATTGTGCGTTTTATCACCTCGTTTTGCATCTGGAGCAAAGTTTTTAGCAAATATAGGATCAACAGCACTTCCTAATTCGCCAGTACGGTTAGAAAGAGCTGCTGCATCAGGAGCCATACCAACTGTACTTACATAATTTCCACTAATATCATCTAAATAATCAGTAAATGTTGTACGGTAATTTAATTCAAAACCAATTCGGTGTTTTTTACTTATTGTAAAATAAAAACCTAAACCCACAGGGATATTTAAACCAATTGGAGAATAAGAAACGCCTTCTGTTTTCATAGGGCGTAATGCAACCCACTCTCCAGCATAACTAGCTTTAGGATTTGAATAAAATGCACCAATACCAGCAAATATATATGCTCTAAAACCATTTTTAAATCGGTAAGTATGCCCTAAGTCATTGTTTTCATAAAAGAAATATTCACCCGTTAAACCTAAATCAAACATGTCATTTCTGAAATTTAAATTACGAGCTACACGAGCAGGGTTAGTTGATGCTTTATCATCTCCTTCAATACGTAAATAATCTAAAGCAACTTTAATTGATAATTTTGGTTTAATTTTATAACGAATAAATCCACCCATATTCCATCGCGTTTTTGCCATTTTAACATCGGCAACAAAATCTCTTCGTGTCTTTTCTTTACCACCTATGTCTCCTAGGTAATTTGATACCCCAACAGCCACTCCATATTCCAATCTCCATTGAGCTTTAGAAATTAAAGAAAAGGCTAAAATAAAGGTTAGTATAAAAATATTTTTCATTTAATAATGTATTAGATTTACAAAAATAATAAAATCTTTAACTTTATACCAAAAATAATACCATAATGACGGAAATAAATCAATTATTTAACATAAAGTACCCCATTATACAAGGAGGAATGATTTGGTGTAGCGGTTGGGAATTAGCCTCAGCGGTTTCAAACTCGGGGGGATTAGGATTAATAGGCTCTGGCTCGATGTACCCAGATATTTTAAGAGAGCAAATAAAAAGATGTAAACAAGCAACTAACAAACCGTTTGGAGTGAATGTGCCGCTTTTATATCCAAATATTGAAGAGCATATCAAAATTATTATTGAAGAGGGTGTTAAAATTGTATTTACATCAGCTGGTAATCCTAAAACTTGGACTAATCATTTAAAAGACCATGGCATTACAGTGGTTCATGTAGTATCTAATGTGAAATTTGCGTTGAAATGTCAAGAAGCAGGCGTTGATGCTATTGTTGCAGAAGGCTTTGAGGCTGGCGGGCATAATGGAAGAGAAGAAACAACGACTTTAGTGCTTATTCCTCAGGTAAAAAAAGCAATTACTATTCCATTGATTGCTGCGGGCGGTATAAGCTCAGGGCAAGCTATGGCAGCGGCTTTTGCTTTAGGAGCAACTGGCGTACAAGTAGGGAGTCGGTTTGTAGCAACAGTGGAATCATCAGCACATATTAATTTTAAAAATGCTGTTATTGCAGCTAAAGAGGGTGACACTCAATTATCCTTAAAACAATTAACGCCTGTAAGGTTGTTAAAAAATGAGTTTTATACTAAAGTACATGAAATGGAAAGTAACTGCGCCTCTAAAGAAGAATTAACTAATTTGTTGGGGCATGGTCGAGCTAAAAAAGGTATGTATGAAGGTGACATGCATGATGGAGAATTAGAAATCGGTCAGGTATCGGGTGATATCAATTCTATTTTAACTGCCAAAGAAGTTATTGATCAAATGATTTTAGAGTACAACGAAACTATAGATTTGATGACTCATTCCAAATTTTAATTATTCATTTTCTCTGTGAACCTCTAATCTTACTCTGTGGACTCTGCGTTGAAAAATTTAACTGCTGAGAATATTGTTAGTACTGAGTAGTACAAACAATTATTAATCCAACCATTGATTTACGTTAATACCATTTTACACTCAACAAAACAGTATCATCAATTTGGATTGTATTGTCTTTTGAGTAAAAATAAATGTCATTTCCTTGTTTTGTTTCGGCAAAATATTCGAACCCATATCCATTAAAAAAAACATTAGTTACCATTACTTGCAAATGCGCATGTAGTTTACTTTCCACTATTTGCAACTGGTTCGGACGAATATAGGTTTGGTTTTTTGACAACTTTATTTTACTTGACAATAGATCTTCTTGTTCTAAAATAAAATAGCGCCCCATTAAGGCTGCAATATTTTTTGTTTTAGGTTGATAGTAAACTGTAAATGTTTGATCATGCTGAATAAGCTTACCATTTTCCATCACTGCCGTTTCATCTGCATAACGCAATGCCTCTTCAGGTTGATGTGTTACCAATATAGCTGATGCTTTATGTTTTTTTAATTGCTGGCGTATGTATGTAAATATTTTATCGCGAAGCGGCAAATCCAAATTACTAAATGGTTCATCCAACAATAATAGTTTTGGAAATTCGGCCAACGAACGCGCAATGGCAACTCGTTGTTTTTGACCGGATGATAATGTAATGGCTTTTAATTGCTTATAGGCTGTCAAATCTAACAATCGTAACAATTGATTACTTCGTTTTTGTTTGTACTCATCGGTATAACCCATGAGTTTATCTTTAATGTTTTCTTCAACAGTGTGATTATCTAACACATAAAAATCTTGGCTTACAAACCGCATATCTTCATGTCCTGGAATTAGATTATAAGCAGGCCCTAACACACGTTTTTCATCCATGGTGATAGAACCGCTATGTAAATCTTCTAAGCCATAAATGCATTTAAGTAAGGTTGTTTTTCCGCTACCACTTTTACCAATAATTGCTAAAATTTTTCCCGGATTACTATTTAGTGATACGTTGGAAATCCCTTTAAACTGGGTATTATTTGGATAATTGAACGCTATTTTTTTTACGGATAACATAATGAGGTTAAAGTGTATTTAAAAAATCTAATGTATTAACATCATCTGCAAAATCAAAAACGGTTGGTTGTTGTGATTTGCCAAATGGAATTGTTTTAACACTTTCTATTTCAAACATACTCATTACACATTGTAAATTATTTTTTAATGGTGTGATGTTTTCAACAAGCTGTTTTTGATTACTGTAAGTTTCGTAAAATAAAACAGATGTAGGCGCATGCGACTCGTTAGACTCGCGAATCATTAAAAAATTATTATCTAAAAAAGGCACTAAATCCAATAAATAAATGGCGCGATTATACTCGTAATTGTTATTGTACTTTTTATTATCAATTACATATTTAAAATCATATACCGCTTCAAACAACCCATCAAATATGTATCCTTCAGGAACATATAACTTGGATACATTACGGCAACCTAAGCCATAATAGTAAAAAACATCTTTACCCAATTCCATTAATTGTTCCTTGGTTTCATTACCATTTATGATGGCTATCGAACTTCTATTTTTACGAATAAGATGTGGGTATTTCCCAAAATAATATTCAAAATGTTTGGCAGATGTATTACTGCCAGTTGCTATAACCGCTTCAAAATTGGCTAATCGGGCTTCTGAAAAATTTATTCTTGTAGCAAATTCTTGTTCATAATAAATAACCATTCCAGCTAAAAAAGGAATTAACGCTGGATCATCGCTTGATACTTTTATTAAAACTGAATGTCCGCTTAATAAAACACATAACATATCATGAAACCCGACAGCAGGAATGTTTCCTGCCATAATAATTGCCACATTTTTCGGTTGTTGAGGCTCTACAACAGACACCGAAAATACCGTTAATTGCTGTTCTTCAAGCATCTCTGCAATACCATTAAGCGAGCGAGCGATGTTGTCAGGTGTGAACCAACCATTAAATGTGTAAGCCACATCAATCAATCCAGCTAAATCTTTATGAAAGCGTTCTTCTTTTTGACTCCACGTATTTGCAAAATGTCTGTTAATAAACAAGCCTAATTGAACAAAAGCTTGTTTTCTGTTTGATAAAGTCATAAAATTTAATCTTATATTTGTAGCCTTAATTTAAGAAAACAAAACTAAGTAAAAATGGCTATTAAAATAACAGATGAGTGTATTAATTGTGGCGCCTGCGAACCGGAGTGTCCAAATAATGCTATATATGAAGGTGGCGCCGAATGGCGCTTTGCCGATGGTACTAAAGTAAAAGGAGAATTTACAGGCAAAAACACTGGGATAAAGGTAGATGCTAATGACCCGCAAGTACCTTATAGCATGGATGTGTATTACATTGCTGCTGATAAATGCACGGAATGTGCTGGCTTCCATGATGAGCCACAATGTGCTGCCGTTTGCCCTGTAGATTGTTGCGTGCCAGACGAAGACCATAAAGAAACAACGGAAGAGCTTTTAGCAAAAAAAGACAGCATGCATTTATAATCTTTGAAAATATAATTCAAAAAAAACCTTTTAGTTTCGGCTAAAAGGTTTTTTTGTTGATAAGAGAATTTAATTAAATGTTATTAAAAAATATAAAATGAGTACACTTGTATAAAGATGCTTTATAACTGGAAAATAGCGTTGACCAATGTACGATTTAGACGTCGATTAATAACTTCTGTTGTTGTATTATTGATTATTTTAACAGGCTTTGCTTGGTTTTTAGCCTATATAGAAAGTAGGCAAGGACATACCTTTTATGACCCCTTACTTAATTTTTTGAAACCGAGAGATGTATCTTATTTTATATTTTTTATTACTTACTCGGCGGCGGTTGCTGCTTTAATTTATGCTTTTAATTCGCCTTATAAATTTTTGCATTTAATACAAATGTATGGCTCCTTAACTTTACTGAGAATTGCCACTATGTTTTTTGTGCCGCTCGAACCACCCACTCATCATATTCCTTTACATGATGAGTTTTTAAACAATTCATTTTATGCAGGCAGTGAAAATTTAAAAGACTTATTTTTTAGCGGACATGCAGCGACCTTATTTTTATTTTATTTTTTTACAGAACATAAATTTTTAAAATACATTTTTTTAGCCGCTGCTATTACTGTATCTGTTGGGGTTTTAGTGCAACATGTACATTATAGTTATGATGTGATAGCCGCACCTATTTTTGCGTATTTAGCCTATCGGGTAATTACTAAGTTTTCGAAGCATTACTATAAGGAAGAAGCTATGGAAACTGAAACACTATAATAAATAAACGCCATTTTATGGCGGGTATAAGCAAGTTACCTACAATGGCTCAAGACGACAACTACATAGAAAATCCAATTGACGGCAGACCATTAACTAGACCGCCGAGAAGTTTTATTGCAATTGCATTTATTATTCTAACTATTATACTTCTCTCTTATTGGTTAAGCGGTAAAAAGGACCTAAGACGATATGGAGTTATGACAACTGCAAAAGTAACAAAATGGACAAAAGAAAATACCGAAGAAAAAGCATTGGAGTATGTGTTTACCTTAGACGATAAAGTACACGTTAGCACAAAAAAATATGCCGACCTAAGTGATATTGAGGCTGACAGCATAGTTAATAAGACCTTTCCGCTAATTGTTATTAGCAATAACGCAGACAACAATGACATATTAATTAATAAAAAAGACTTCGAGAAATATAAAGTAACACAGCCAGACACTTTGAAAATGTATGACGGTTTATTTACCAACTAAATATTCGCCACATCAGGCAACCCACGGTTGCCTCAGCCTAGCAGACATCAAAGCAATTGCAAAAGCGGTACGTTTTTAATTTTTTCTTTGCAATTACCTAGAAACATTGTATCTTTATTTAAACATTTCGGAAGACAACGGTTCCAATACGGCCGAAGCAAACCGCGAAACGTTAGGCGTAAGTTATGAAAAGACACATAAATGCAATAGTAATTCTGACACTTATATTGTTTTCTTGTAAAGACAATTCCTCTTTTCCAAAAGACCTCGAAAAACGAATTGAAGGAGACTGGGTAATAAAACTAAGTCCCCATTCAAAAATATTTATTATGTTTCGCCTTTCCAAACAAATGGACAGTTGTAGTGTGTTTCGCTTTGAAAAAAATAAGGAATTTTATTGGTACTGGCTAGACAGAAAAGAAAAGGTATCTATGTTGTGCGGCAATGCTCTTAGCCCTAGCGAAGAATCAACTTGGCAAATTGACCAAGAATCAGGTTGCATAATTCTAGACAAAATCCTAAGCAATTCGATTGACGAGCGAGAAGAGGAGAAAATTAGTTATAAAGTTTATGAATTTACAACAGACACTTTTACATTTCAGCTAGACAAAACATTAATTAAAGGACCATATTGATATGAAAATAACCAACGCCTAATAGCTAAGGTTCGTTGCATGCAGACATCAAAGCAATTGCAAATACGTAGAAACGTTTTTAATTTTTTCTTTGCAATTGCATAGCAACATTGTATTGAAAACGTTATATTCTATAGTTGCTCTAACGCTCGGCTAACACACATAAATTATTTTATAGTTTACCGTCCCGATATATCAGCATGTGTTTAGGCAAACATGCTATTTCATCATAAAAAAACTTACCCAACCGCCTCCACCTCTGCTAAAGGGCTAAATAAATACACAGAGCCTGTGTTTATTTCCTTGCAACGGAAACGTTTACGCAGCTTTTCGCCTTTTTCAAAAATACGGTCACCATTAAAAATAAAATGAGAGCGATAGGGTAAATGTTCCAATAATATTAAATGTGCATTAGATGTATCGGTATCATATAATTTTAAAGTACGCATCAACGTCACATCACTACAACTTGCCGCTGCTGGATTTTGAAGGTATTTACGAAGAGCATATAAAATATCCAAAGGCAAATCATCTGTATTTAAAAACGGATACATCAAATCTCTAAACGATTGCTTCCATTCTTCACCGTGAGGATTCACTCTATTTTTATGTGCCAAAAAAGTTTTTAAATGTGCTATCTCATGCACCAGAGTGACAAAAAACGAATACTGATTTAAATTATGATTGATGGTAATGGTATGGTTTAAGCCATCGCGTGGCGATGAATAGTCGCCTAATTTAGTAGAGCGCTCTTTAGTTATTTTTAATTTAAAATCAAATTCAATAATCCAAATGGCAATAGTAGGCACAGCAAATTCTGGAATATATTTTTTCAATATCTCCGAATTGCGCTGTATTTGCTCCGTTCTTGGCATTTTAGTGAGTTATTTACTAACTTTTTTTATTGATACTTATATCTTGCTGCTTTAATCTCATTTACGGTTTGTATTTCGATTTTGCTAAAATTTTCTGTGGATCTTTTTCATTCATTAACTCTTCCAACGTTACTTTTGGATTATGTTCCATGTATGATTTCACAATTTGCCAACCCAACCACATCGCAATACGAGGCGGACACTCTTTACTAATTGATCCAGTAAACGGGCCATCAGTAGTATATTCTGATATTATTTTCAAATCGTTTTCGTACAATTTATTATCCTTAGCAAAAAATCCCCATAAGTTTTTTTCGTAAGTTTTGCAGTAAGTCATTTGAGCACCAGAATATCCTAATTTCAAAGAGTCGTTTACCTCTGGTATAATTGCATCCGTTACATAAAATAATTTACCGTAAAACATCATGTGGTATAATAAATTATTGGTTGGTTCGGCATTGTCAAATTCAGTGATTATCCAACCTCTAACGGCATCAGCTAAAACATTCTCTTTGTTCATCGTATTTGCTTTGAATTTAGGAAATTGTAACATGCTATAAAAAGGATTAGCTTTCCCTAAATACATATCCAACCCTATTGCTAAGGTTGAGTCTGTATAAACCACATTATAATTAAAGCCACTCATAAAGGTTACAAATTGTTTAGGAGTTTTTCGTTTAGGAAAAAAAACTTTGAATCGTTTAACAGCCTCTGTTAGCTCATCTCCTATTAACTCTACATCATTATCTGAAAACGTTTTCTCTACATCTTTATAAGCGGCGTTCATTTCTTTGTCGTTTATAAACTTCAAAAGGCTTTGAGAATATAATGAATCATTAACGCCTCCATTATTTAATATAGACGCTACAAAGCGCAAATAAAACGTATTGTATTTTTTTTGGAGTTCTAATGTTTTTGTATTGATATTTTCGGGAGTTAAAGAAAATATATCTTTATCTAAACGCTTAATCACAATAGGCTCCAAAGCAATTTCACTTGTGTCTATATGGGTTTGACTATGTTCACAGCCTGTTAAAAAAATAACTGTTAAAAAAAGGATTGTAAGATTTAAAATAGACTTCATATGGATTAATTATAGTAATTTTACCATGTTAAATTATAAAAAAAACAAATAAATGAAAAAGATTTTAGTTTTAGTTTCGAGTATCGTATTGTTAGCTAATGTAATGTTTGCTCAAGATGCTTCTGATAAAAAAGTACGCTTTGGATTAAAGATAACTCCTACTCCTACTTGGTTAAGAAGCGATGACTCTAAAAATATGACGAGTAATGGTGTTAAATTTGGCTTTGGCTTTGGCTTGCAATTAGAATTTAAAATAAGTAATACAGCTTCTTTTGTTACAGGTATTGGTGGCGATTTTTTAGGAGGGTCTCAAATATACAAAGCGGGTCAAGGTGTTGCTTTTAATAAAGACAATTCGGCATATGTTAATTCCAAAACGTTGGATTTTAATAAAGATGCTCAAGGCATTAATAGTTCAAATAATGATGGAACTAATTTTTATGAATTAAATAGTAGAACGATTAAAATAACATATATCACGCTTCCTGTTTTATTAAAATTAATGACAAAAGACATCGGCGGGTTTAAGTATTTTGGTGTGTTCGGTGGAAACATAGCTGTGCAATCCAAATTTAGAGCAGCAGATAATGTTACTCAATTGGTATTCAATTCGTCAAATAATACTTACGAATCGGCAGGCGTAAGTACGATTTCTGATATGCGTCCTTCTGGAGATATTGTTCCTATCAATTTAGCGTTAAACGTTGGTATTGGAGCAGAGTATAATATTTCTGGTTCTACTTCTCTATTTGTTAGTGTAAATTACATTAGAGGCTTTATCAATCAATATACACCTACTTCAAGCTACATTATTGATAACATAAAAACGAATATTAACACAAAAGGTGGGGCTCCAATATCTAAGCAAAGCGGATATAGTGATGGTGTTCAAATAAATATTGGTGTTTTATTTTAGTAGTTAACTACTCCATTTAAAAAAATCCCATTTACAAGTTTGTAAATGGGATTTTTTAGTTTAACAGAATATGTTTGATCACATTAAACTGTCTATTGGCTCATTTTCAAGATGAATAGCCATTATTTTGACAGAAGCCATTAATTGCTCTAAAGATTCAACCACAACGTATTCCTCTTGCATAATATCCGTTCTAAATGTTTTATTTAACACATCAGAAATTTCAAATGCAGTATGTTTTACGTCTAACGAAACAGATCGACTTGTTTCGCCAAATGAAGAAATAATACCAGCTCCATAAATTTTAAGTGTTTCTTCCTTTATTAAACCAAACTCAATCGTATACCAGTATAGGCGTTGCAAAGCTATTACGGCTTCCGTGTTAGCTTTTAACTTTACACCTAACTTCCCAAACTCTTGTGCAAAATTGGAAAACGTTGTATTAGCTAGTAAAGGTATATGGCCAAAAATATCATGAAACATATCTGGCTCTTCCAAATAATCTAAACTATCAGGGCTTCTTAACCAAGTGGATGAGCAAAATTGTTTATTTGCTAATAATTCAAAAAAATCATCTACCGGAATTAATCCTTTTACCACTGTTATTTTCCAATCTGTTTGAGATTCAAACCAGTCATTTATTTTTTCAAAATCCGGAATAGTATCCTTATTTAAAACCGGACTCATTTCTTCAAGACAGTCCAAATAAGCTTTACAGGCATAGTGTTTTAATTGTTTAGCTTGTCGCGAGAATAGTGTTTCCCAAACCCATTTGTCGGTGGCAGTGTAGCCGTTCATGTTCTGTTTCATTGTTTTTTGTTTTGATTTTTATTGATTTTTTGGCAAATAAAAAACCCGACTCGTAACGAATCGGGTTTTGGTTAAATTTTTTATGTGGTATATAAAAATTAACTCCGATTCAAGTTTGAATCAGAATAATAATAAAATAAGGCAACGTTAGAAATTTTCATCGGCACAAAGCTATTCATTTAAATGTAAAAATAAAATTATTTTTTAAAACTATAATAAATTAAGGCTATGGCGCACGTATGAACTAGCAAACAAAGCTATTTTTTGTGTGTTTGGAATACTAATTCGTTCTTCTAAAATACGATTAGGATGCAGAGATTGTATTTTATTTAATAATTTTCGGTAATAAATATACGCTACATAAACACCAAAGCGAGAGTTTTTTGGCAATAGTTTAATGCCTTCCAAACCTTTATTAAAATCTAATTCTATATCTTTTTCTAAAGCTATTTTAGTTTCTTCTGTGAGTTCAGAAAGCTCTACATTAGGAAAATAGACTCGTCCCATACCTAAATAATCAGCATGTAAATCGCGTAAGAAATTTATTTTTTGAAAAGCGGAACCTAATGCCATGGCATAAGGCGTCAATTTCTCATACGTTTGTTGATTGCCTTTAACAAATACTTTTAAGCACATTAAACCAACAACTTCAGCACAACCTAAAATGTAATTTTTATAACCTTCCGCATCGTACTCCTTTTTATCTAAGTCCATTTCCATGCTTTTCAAAAAAGTTTCAATTAGGGTTAAATCAATTTTATAATCATTTACTACTTTTTGAAAGCTATTTAAAATAGGATTTAAGCTAATACCTCTTTCAATGGATTTATAGGTTTCCACTTTAAATTCAGCCAAAAGTTCTTCTTTGTTATAATCATGGAAACTATCTACAATTTCGTCCGCAAAACGCACAAAACCATAAATACTGTATATAGGATAATGAAATTGCTTATCCAAAAACTTGATACCCAAGGAAAATGAGGTGCTATAGCTATTCGTAACCATTTTACTGGCTTTAAGACTAACTGTATCAAATAGTTGTTTCATGGTTTATGGAAATGCTAATATAATAATTTTTTATGTTTTATTATTGATAGTAAAACAACTAAGTATATCTTTTTGTTTAGGAGAATATGAAATAAGTGGTTTTTTCTGTTTTGGTATTTTTTTATTTATATCTTTTTCCTTAGATGAAAAAGAAACAAAAAATCAAGTCAAAAATATGCTCCACGCTCCTCACGGAATTCTACAGATTTTACGCTACCGCTAAATCTTTGAATTCTCGTTTCACCGCAACTCTGCTCGCATTTTTGACAGCCCCACGCTCTTGTATCCATCAACATTAAAGATGCTCAATCTTTTACGTTTACTAGTTATATTACTATTTATTAAAATACTTGGTTACCTGCTCTGCCACCAATTTCCCTGAAATTAAACAAGGTGGCACGCCAGGCCCTGGCACCGTTAACTGTCCTGTATAAAATAAATTTTTTACTTTGTTGTTTTTTAATTTAGGTTTTAAAATAGCTGTTTGACTTAGGGTATTAGCCAACCCATAAGCATTGCCTCTAAAAGAGTTGTAATCTTTCAGGAAATCGCTACCCGCATAATCTCTTCTAAAAATAATATTGTCTTTGAAAGATACCCTTATATGTTTTTCAATACGTTTGATAACCAAATCAAAATAATGATCAATCGTAGCTTTATCTTCCTTTAAATCGGGGGCAATTGGGATTAATATAAATAAGTTCTCACAACCTTCGGGTGCTGTGTGTGCATCTGTTTGCGACGTTGAACTTAAATAAATAAGGGGCTTGGTTGGCCATTTCGGAGTAGTATATATTTCCTGAGCATGTAAGTTAAAATCTTCATCAAAAAATAAACTATGGTGTAATAAATTTGGCAATTTTTTATTGACTCCTAAATAAAATATTAAACTCGATGGCGCCATTTTGCGCGTTTGCCAATACTTTTCGGAGTAATTGCGATATGGTTTATCTAATAAGGTTTGTTCAGTAAAATGATAATCGGCGCTAGAAACAACGACGTCGAAATTGGTATGTTTGGCTTGTGTGTTAATTTGTTTGGCTAAGTTACCTTCTACTTCTATTTTAGACACGTCGGCATTTAACTCAAATTTCACACCTAACTCTATGGCTAGTTTATGCATCCCTTTTACAACGCTAGTCATACCACCCTTTGGATACCAGGTACCGCCAACAATATCTGAGTAATTCATTAAACTGTACAAGGCGGGAGTGTTTTCGGGCAATGCTCCTAAAAATAAAACAGGAAATTCTAATAATTGGATGAGCTTAGGATTGGTAAAGGATTTACGAATATGAGACGCGATGGATTTAAAAACATCTAATTTAAAAATGCCTTTAAAAAAACGAACATTCATAAATTCAGTTAACGATAGGCCTGGCTTATATACCAAGTCATTCATGCCAATTTGATATTTGTATTCGGCTTCTTTTAAAAATTGTTTTAGTTTTTCTGCACTTCCTTTTTCTAAGGATTCAAACAGAGCGTACATTTCGTTGATGTCGCTAGGAATATCAATAGGCCCATCTTCAAAATAGATACAGTATGATGGCGATAAACGTTCTAATTCGTAATAATCAGATACTTTTTTACCAAAATCGGCGAAGAATTTTTCAAAAATATCAGGCATCCAATACCAGCTTGGTCCCATGTCATATACAAAACCCTGTTGTTAAAATTGGCGAGCTCTTCCGCCCACAGTAGAATGTTTTTCGAGTACGGTTACATCATAACCTTGCTTTGCTAAATAGCAGGCCGCTGATAAACCAGAGAAACCAGAACCGATAATTGTAACTTTTTTTTCCATTACTTAGAGCCTCTTTTAAATTTATCTAATAATTTTGTTATACGTCTTTTTGGCTACAAATTACACACTTTTTATTACTGTTATTAATTTGTGTATGTGAGTGCTTCGCAATTCGTTAAATTTTTCGAGATAGTAGCCGAC
>JANXRU010000293.1 GCA_025356715.1 Bacteroidota bacterium | reverse complement strand
CTACAATAGAATCTCCAATTCTAGCTGTTTTAATAGTAAATCTTCCGTCAAAATCACTTGTCCCTCCTACCGTAGTTCCTTTAATTAATACAGGAACAAATGGCAATGGTTCTTTCGTTTCCGAATCAAAAACTTTCCCTGTTATTATATAGTTTTGAGAATAAGAAGCGAAACTTACCAAAAAAAATAAGAGTATATAATGTACGTGTTTTTTCATTATTTTTAATAACCCTTAAATTTAACAATAACTGATAAATTCTTATCATTTATTATGTGAAATTTTCTATCATTGACGTTAATTATTTTATGGCAAAATACGATGTAGTTATAATTGGAAGTGGGATGGGTGGCTTATGCTGCGCATATATATTAGCCAAAGAAGGCAAACGTGTTTGTGTAATTGAAAAAAATAGGCAAATTGGAGGCTCGTTACAAATTTACAGCAGAGATAAAACTGTTTTTGAAACTGGAGTTCATTACCTTGGCGGCTTAGATGAAGGACAAAATCTAAATTCCTATTTTAACTATTTTGGTTTAATGAAGGAATTGAAACTCCAAAAATTAGATGAAAATGGGTATGATTTAATTTCATTTAAAGACGATCCTATAGAGTATCCTCATGCTCAGGGTTATGAAAATTTTGTAGAGCAACTTGTCATGCATTTTCCACAAGAAAGAGCCGCCTTAAATTTATACATTCAAAAAATAAAAGAGGTTTGTAATTCTTTTCCATTATATAATTTATCAAATGAAAAAAAAGATATTACTTCAGCTTGGCATTTACAAATTGATTCGAAAAGCGTAATTAATTCCATATTTACAAATCCAAAATTACAACAAGTAATTGGAGGAAGTAATATGTTATATGCGGGTTTAGAAGATAAAACGCCTTTTTATGTTCACGCTTTGGTTGTAGATTCCTATATAAAAAGTGCTTATAGATGCATTGACGGCAGCTCACAAATAGCAAAAACCTTAAGTAATAATATCAAAAAATTAGGCGGTGAAATTTTTAATTATAGCGAAGCTAAAACATTTCATTTTAATGGCAACGAAATAGCATCCCTAGAACTTACGAATGGCGAGCGTATTGAAGGTAAAACTTTTATATCAGGTATAGACCTAAGTAAAACACTTGATATGATTGATGGATCTCAAGTAAGGATGGCATATAGAAATAGAATAAATAGTTTGGAAAATTCAGTCTCCTCTTTTTTAGTAAATGTAGTTTTAAAAAAAGATTCAATGCCACATTACAACCACAATATATATCATTGTACTGCTCCTGATATTTGGACTGGTGGAAACTACACCGAAAAAACGTGGCCAGAAACCATTGGTTTATTTACAACCACGAGTTCTAAAAATCCAAATTTTACAGAAAATTTTACGGCATTAGCCTATATGAGATATGAAGAGTGTGCTAAATGGGAAAACACAAAAAGCATCATTCCCAATGATATAAATTTCAGAGGCGAAGATTATGAAGCCTTCAAAATTGAAAAAGCTGAAAAAATATTAGATGTTTTAGAAAACAGATTACCTGGAACTCGATCCAACATTAAATCATACACAACTGCCTCTCCTATTACTTACCGCGATTACATTGGCTCCAGAGATGGGAGTTTATATGGTATTATAAAAGACTACACGGAGCCTTTAAAATCATTTATTACACCACGAACTAAAATTAGTAACTTGTTTTTAACTGGGCAAAATTTAAATTTACACGGTATAATGGGAGTTACTGTAAGTTCGGTTGTTACATGTAGTGATGTTTTAGGCGACCCTAACTTAATCGAAAAAATAAAAAATCCAACTTAAATTTTAATATCTAAATCAATCTTAAATTATACAACTATGCTATCTATTATCCCAAGCGAAACACCTATCCCTTTATTGCATCAATATTTATTAGGTGCTGTTGGCCCTCGCCCTATATGCTTTGCCAGTACTGTAGATGCAAATGGAAATCATAATGTTGCACCATTTAGTTTCTTTAATGTGTTTTCAGCAAAACCACCTATTGCCATTTTTTCTCCAAATCTTAGTGGGCGAACTGGGCAAGCTAAGGATACGCATTTAAATATCAAAGAAGTTCCTGAGTGTGTTATTAATATTGTAGATTATAGTATGGTGCATCAAATGAGTTTAGCGAGTAGCCCCTATCCTAAAGGCATTAGTGAATTTACTAAAGCAGGCTTCACTCCTATTCTGTCCGATATAGTAAAACCAATGCGTGTAAAAGAAAGTCCTGTGCAATTAGAATGTAAAGTGTTTGAAGTAAAAGAAATTGGCAATTGTAATTTAGTGATGTGCGAAATTGTAAAAATTCATATTTCTGAATCGGTACTTGACGGCAATAAA
>JANXRU010000246.1 GCA_025356715.1 Bacteroidota bacterium | reverse complement strand
ATGCTATAGGATTTTTATCTTCTATCTACCAATACGGATCGGTTTCTTTTATTGGTGGTGGCTCTAATAAATTATGAATACCGTTATTAAAGCCACCACCAATAAAAGAAACCGATCCGTATTGGTAGATAGAAGATAAAAATCCTATAGCATCAATTACTAAAACTGACTGATTTGTTATAGCCAAATTAGTAGAATGTAAATGAAAATTAATCTGATGTTTTACTAATAAATTTTTAATCCGTTCTATATTATTTTCATCAATTTCATGCGGGGCAATAATTAATTTAATTTTTGGATATTTATATTTTAATAATTGATAAGATTCCACTAATAGCTCCTCGTCTTTTTGCCAAGAACTTCCTGCAATAATTACAAAACTATCTTTTGCAAATAGTTCAATTTCAGTAATCATTTTAGGAGATTCCGTAATTTGTAAAACCCTATCAAAACGGGTATCTCCAGCTAATTTCCCTGATTTAATACCTAAGGATTCTAATAAAATTAATGATTCTTGATCTTGTGTATATATCGTTTTATAAGTAGCTAAAGCTTTTCGGAAAGCTCCACCATACCACTTAAAAAACGGTTGATGTTTTTTTATGACTGTTGAAATTAAAAATGTCGGAATTTGTTTTTTCTCTAAAACAAAAAGATAATTTAACCAAAATTCGTACTTAACAAAAATAACCAGTTTTGGATTGAGTATTTCTAAAAAATAATTAGCATTTGAATTTGTGTCATCTGGTAAATAAAATACTAAATCTGCATAAGGATAATTTTTCTGAACTTCAAAGCCTGAAGGAGAGAAAAAAGTTAATACTATCTTTTGCAGAGTATTTTCTTTTTTTAGTTTTTCTAATACAGGCCTGCCTTGCTCAAACTCGCCTAGTGAAGCGCAATGAAACCAAATCGATTTTTCTAATTGTAAAGACTCGACCTTATTTTTAAGCTCATCTTTCCAATTTTTTCTACCTCTAATCCATAGTTTAGCTTTAGGATTAAACGGCGACGCCAATTTTAATCCCAATTTAAATGCATATATACTAAGATTGTATAGAAACATATTGTCATGCTGAACTTGTTTCAGCATCTCACGAGCCCCTGAAACAAGATCAGGGTGACGTTTGATGTAAAAGTTCTTTTAAAAATCAAAATTAATTTGCCCATCTTCGCCTCTCATATTATCGCCGTTTAATTTTTCCATAGCCTTACGATGTAATTCCATAGGTGACATTCCATTACCGCCTATTTCCTCATCTTCTTCGGTATAATCTTCATGAACAATTTCTTCAGATATTCTTATATTAATTTCTTTTACTTTATAAGAAGTTAATTTTTTTCCTTTAGCTTTCATATTTACCAATGGAGCAAACTCTACTAAATTAACGGCTTCATCAGCAATGACTTTATCTTTTTCTTTATTAAATTTAATATCAACAATCGGTAAAATTTGAGATGTTATCAATTCTATTCGAGAATTTTCGTGCTCTGTAATAATTAATGTTTTAGTACTTGTACTCTCTGGAACAAATCGTTTGGTGATATATGATTTACTTTCTCCATCAAAATAGATACATGACAACACTTGTTCCGGATAATATTTTTCAATTAAAATAATATCATCATCAAAATGATTTAAAACGTCAAAATTATAAAGCTTATAAAATCCTTTGCTTGTTACCGTTAATATTTTATCCTCACCTGCAAATTTACCTAAATAAGTCCCTTTACTATCTCTGTTTAAGCGGTGCACTGTATCATTAAACCAATAATCTTCCGCAGCTAAAGTTGATGCGCCCTTAGTTTTTAATAATACTTTTTTGATCGCATACTTTGTAACAATATTACCAGTAGAAGTTCTACCTTTTGTTGGTATTTCAGCGAAATCAATATCCAATTCAAATTTTCGTAAACCAGGTACAGGTTTCAAAATAACTTGTACTTTTTCTGCTTCACCATTTGGATTGATTGTAAACCAATGAACTGCAGAATTTGGTGTTCCCTTTGTTAAGTCGTATTCTTTTTCACGAGTAATTCCAGTTACATTAAATCGTTTAATGAATGTAATTCCTTTAGGCCCATCACTATAAATCATATTATAGGTAGTTCGTTCATCATTCTTTTTAAAGATGGCAATGTATATAATGTCTTTTCCGATAAATACTTTATCTGACACTTTAAATACCTTCATCTTACCTTCTTTAGTAAAAGCAATGATATCATCTAAATCAGAACAATCGCATACGAATTCGTCTTTCTTTAAACTCTTACCAGCAAAGCCTTCCGCGCGATTCACATATAACTTTTCGTTAGCCATTATTACTTCTGTAGCAACAATGGTTTCTAATTCTTTAGTTTCTGTTTTACGCTCACGACCTGCACCGTATTTCTTTTTCAAGTTTTTGAAATACTCAACAGCGTAATCAATTAAATGTAATAAATGATTTTTAACCACTTCGATTTTAGCATCCAATTCTTTCATAAAATCCTCCGCTTTAATGCTATCAAAGCGAGTGATACGAATCATTGGTATTTGTGTTAAACGATGTAAATCTTCATCAACAATTTCGCGAATTAATTTTTTACGATGTGGTTTAAAACATTCATATAAATACTCGTATAAGGTTTCTTTATTAGAATATTTCTTAAAGTCGATATACATTTCTTCTTTAATAAATAATTTTTCTAACGAAGAGAAATGCCATTTTTCTTCTAATTCTTTTAATTCAATTTCTAACTCACGTTTTAATAACTCTAGTGTTTGTTGGGTAGATATTTTTAAAATCTCGCTAACACCCACAAAACGAGGCTTCTTATCTTCTATGATACACGCATTAGGAGAAATACTTACCTCGCAATTAGTAAACGCATATAAGGCATCAATGGTTTTATCAGGAGAAATCCCTGGTTGTAGATGAATTAATATCTCTACATTTTCAGAGGTATTGTCTTCAACTTTTTTGACTTTAATTTTCCCTTTATCATTTGCTGCAATAATTGAATCAATTAAAGAGCCAGTGGTTGTACCAAAAGGAATTTCAGAAATGATTAATGTTTTAGAATTTAATTCTTTTACTCGAGCTCGTACTTTTACTTTACCGCCACGTAAACCATCTTTGTAATCAGCAAAATCAGCAATACCACCAGTAATAAAATCGGGGTATATAACGGCTTTACGTCCACGTAATATTTGTATAGACGCATCTATTAATTCATTAAAATTATGTGGTAAAATTTTTGTTGCTAAACCAACCGCAATCCCCTCTACTCCATGTGCAAGTACTAAAGGAAATTTAACCGGTAACGTAACAGGCTCTTTATTACGACCATCATAACTTAATCCCCAGTTTGTTGTTTTTGGATTAAATATAATTTCTTGACCAAGTTTTGATAAACGAGCTTCTATATAACGAGGTGCTGCCGCATTATCACCTGTTAAAATATTACCCCAGTTTCCTTGCATATCAATCAGCAAGTCTTTTTGTCCTATAGCCACCAAAGCATCGCCAATACTAGCATCTCCGTGTGGATGATATTTCATGGTATTACCAATTAGATTGGCAACCTTATTATAGCGTCCATCTTCCAACTCCCACATACTGTGTAAAATACGACGCTGTACCGGTTTTAAACCATCTTCCATGGCAGGTACAGCACGTTCTAATATCACATAAGATGCATAATCAATAAACCAATTTTTAAACATACCCGAAACATGAGTAACGGTGCTTAATTCGTTGTGTTCGTTATTTTTATTTTCTTCCATTTATTTTTAATCAATTTTTTTTAATCTAAAATATTATTTTAATTATTGTTTTAAAAAACCGTATTCGTAAATTTTTGGTTCATTTTTTTTAGTCAGTAAATTTAGTTTTTCTCGCAAGTTACCTATAAGTTGTGTGTATGCAGTATCTGTACTTCTTGCGTTCATGCGTCCTTTATCATTACGCCCCTGAAAATGCGCTCTAATATCATAAAGGCTTGCATTTACATTACTATTTTTTTGTTGATGGTAATATTTCCAAAATTCTCGCCCTGCATCAAACACTGCTATTGCTTCAGCAGAAAAATTTAATGGCACTTCGTAATGCGCTTTTGGTTCATTAACTTCAAATAAATTATCTTGCAAACCCTCTGGTTGAATTTTACCCGCAATATATTGGCTCATAAAATTACTGGCAAATTTTTCTTTAGCGTTTATTTCTTGCTCATTAAACGGTATCCAATGGTTTGTTCCAATTTTACTTTGTATAGTATTATTGAATAGAGCATAAGCCAAGCAATCATTTTGAAATTCCTTATCTGTTTCCCATTTTTTATTCGGATTTAAAAATTGATCGCGATCATTTAACCAATTTGCATCAATGCATTTACGTACTGTAAAATAAATTGAAATAGGAATTAAATTATTTTGATTAATCCAAATACCACGAGGATTTGGTAGTTGTTCTTTCGTATTTAATATATAAACAATGTTATTGTGCTGAAAATCATTTCCATTTATACCATCCATAAAACCAATACTATTTTCATTGGTAGTTTTATAAATAGAAATCCATTTGTTTATATATTGACTTTTATCAAGTGCATAAAGTCCTTTTGTTCCAATAAAATCAGCGCTTTTACTATAAACATCAGCAATAATTTCATCAAATACAACTTTTTTATTTGTGTCCCAAATTTTAAAACCAATAGGAAATTGTCCTTTAACATTATCAAATGTATCAGCTGGGGCTAAAAAAATTTTTTCGAGCTTCGCTTGAAAATGATTTTTAAAATTCAAAAAAGCCGAACCTTGCAGAATTTTCAAAGTTGAAAATTCTGCAAGGATTACACCGTTAAATTCTGAATATATTCTGATTAAAAATTGGGCGAATAATTCACGACCCGCTGTACCTAAAATAGAATTATATTTTGTATGAGTTTTAGTTTGGTTTACTCCTACTTTACCTTTTTCGGCTTTACTTGAAACTTCAGCATAAGGAGGATTAATATAGATAACAAGTTTCTTACGTTTCTTTTTATCGTTTATAATATCTTGTAAACCCTGTGGCAGTTTCGTAAAATCATCATTTAAAAAATCGAACTGAAACACGTGATTTTGCAATAGATTTGCACCATGTGTAATACGGTCGTGCATTACGTTTACATCAGCTTGGTCAAGTGTACTTGCCCAAATGTTGTATTTATTAGTTAATCCAGCCAGTAAGTTTCCAGTACCAGCTGCGCAATCCCATACATAATATTCATCTTGCCAGTTTTCGCCTAATACATCAGCCAAATATTTTTGACTAAGCTCTACCCATTGAAAAGGAGTGAAAAATGCACCTTTACGTTCTCTAATATCTTGCGGTACTAATAAATCTCTACGCTCAATTATATAATCCTGAAATTCTTTTATTGGTGGGCGTTTGTAGCGTTTCCAGAATTGCTCATAAGCTTTTTTATCTTTAAACTCAATAGCTGCATTAAAAAGTGATTTCAAATTTTCTTTTGCAATTTCATAATGTCCGTTTTTAAAAACAACAAACAACTCTTCTTTTAATGGAGTATCGTCATCTGTTGTGGCGGTGTCATGGTCATCCACAAACAAATCTGCTAAATAAAAGTCGCTATCTAATATCTGTTGTTTTTTACCTTCTATAAAATCGAAGTTAATAAGCGGTTTTACAATATCTATCCAACGTAAATAAATAGGAACAAAATTATTTTTGTCTATTTGTATTTTACCACTTTCGGTGGCTTTTGCAATATTGTTTTTAATAAAAAATTGGAGCTCTTTATCGTCTTTACCAAATTGATACTCGTACTTGTCCAATTTTAATATACTTTCAATAAGCGAATGAATTTCTTTAAACTCTTTAGTTTCGTGGTTACTTGATGTAACGTTCCAATTAAAGTCATTTTTAAAAAACAAATGTTGCACTTTTTCATAAAGTACGAAAGCAATTTTTTGAAAATCAAAGGCGCCCAAAAAAGCAGGTGGTAAACTTTTATCAAACGTTCGTGCTTTGCCAATGGTTAAAATAAGCTGGGCAAACATAGCAATTAGCTCAAAATCCCCAGTTTTTGCTTCCGCCCATAAAAGAGAATGTTCTTCAAAAACAGTTGTTTGATTTTTGTCTTTACATTTTGGAGTAACAGTAAAATCAATATTACCAACAATTTTTGAAGTATCAAAGTCGGGAAAGTAATCCTTCCCAACTTTGTTTTTCAGTTCTTCTTCTCTTATGTTTTGGTATTTCATTAATTTAACTTTCTATGCTTACTAAATCATTAACTTTCTAAACTTTATTTTAACAACTCTTCTTCCGCATCTATTTCCACACGTAAATTATCTATGATAAATTCCTGACGGTCTTGCGTATTTTTACCCATATAGTAACTTAATAATTGCTGAATAGATGCCTGTTGATCTAATAATACAGGCTCCAAACGAATATCTTTACCAATAAAGTGTTTAAATTCATCTGGAGAAATCTCTCCTAATCCCTTAAATCGAGTGATTTCAGGTTTAGGTCCTAATTTAGCAATGGCTGCTTTACGTTCTTCGTCGCTATAACAATAAGCCGTTTCCTTTTTATTTCTAACACGGAACAACGGTGTTTGTAAAATATAAACGTGCCTATTTTTTACTAAGTCAGGAAAAAATTGCAAGAAGAAAGTCAATAACAATAAGCGAATATGCATTCCATCAACATCGGCATCAGTTGCTATCACAACGTTATTGTAACGTAAATCTTCTAAGCTGTCTTCAATATTTAAAGCAGCTTGCAATAAATTAAACTCTTCGTTTTCGTACACTATTTTTTTACCCAAACCAAAAGAATTCAATGGCTTACCTTTTAAACTAAATACCGCTTGCGTATTAACATCACGTGTTTTAGTAATAGAGCCACTTGCCGAGTCGCCCTCACAAATAAACAAAGTAGTTTCAAGTGAGCGAGGGTTTTTCACTTCATCTAAATGAACTCTACAATCGCGTAATTTTTTGTTATGTAAGTTTGATTTTTTAGCACGCTCGCGAGCTAATTTTTGGATGCCTGATAATTCCTTACGCTCACGCTCATTGGCAATAATTTTTGCTTCAATAGCTTTAGCTGTTTCAGGGTTTTTATGTAGATAATTATCTAAATTTTGTTTGATAAAATCATTGACGAATGAACGCATGGTTTGCCCACCTGGTGCTATTTCCTGAGAACCTAACTTTGTTTTGGTTTGAGATTCAAACACAGGCTCCTGTACACGTACCGAAATCGCTGCGATAATAGACTTACGAACATCAGTAGGATCAAAATCTTTTTTAAAAAACTCACGAACTGTTTTAACAACTGCCTCACGAAATGCCACTTGGTGCGTTCCGCCTTGCGTGGTGTATTGTCCGTTAACATAAGAATAATATTCTTCCGAATAATGTTCGTTACTATGCGTCATCGCTAATTCAATATCATCACCTTTTAAATGAATGATTGGATAAATAATTTCGCCTGTAATATTTTTTTCTAAAAGATCCTTTAAACCATTATCTGATTTATAAACTTGACCATTGAAATGAAGCGTTAATCCTGTATTTAAAAAGGCATAGTTCCATAACATTTTATCAATATACTCATGGATGTAATGGTATTTTTTAAAAATGCTATCATCTGGCCTGAACTCCACATAAGTCCCATTAGCTTCCGTTGTTTTTTCAAGCTTAGATTCTTTTACTAAATTTCCACAAGAAAATTCAGCAGTCTTCATTTGCCCATCCCTAAAAGCTGTTACGATAAAATTAATCGATAACGCATTAACTGCTTTTGTACCAACACCATTTAAACCAATCGATTTTTTAAAGGCATCGCTATCGTATTTACCACCTGTATTTATTTTAGAAACAACCTCTACTACTTTTCCTAATGGAATACCACGCCCATAATCTCTAATCGAAACAGCGCCATCCTTCACTCCTACTTCAATTTTCTTTCCGGCGCCCATCATAAACTCATCAATAGAGTTGTCCATTACCTCTTTGATAAGTACATAAATACCATCATCGAAAGCAGTACCATCACCCAGTTTACCAATATACATACCGGGACGCATACGGATATGCTCTTTCCAATCGAGGGATTTAATACTGTCTTCGTTATAACTTGCTATTTCTTTTGCCATGTTTTTATTATCTAGTCTTGTTACTAGTTTCATTTTTTGCCCGCAGATTTCGCCGATTACCGCAGAAAAAAATCAGCATTGATTTGCGAGATTTGCGGGAGATTATTTTTACACGTTGAAACGGAAATGCAT
>JANXRU010000230.1 GCA_025356715.1 Bacteroidota bacterium | reverse complement strand
GTTGCAACTTATGTTTTTTGATGAACAAAAGTTGCGTTAAATGTTTGAACCGGCGTTTTGCATTTCTGCCAACGAACAGGGCTTTGTGCAGGTTGGGAAATAGAATTCCGTCTGCCCGTAACCGCTGCTTATTGAAAATATAATGTTGAAGTTAAGAACAAAAGTTCAGCGATGTACGTCAAGCCCGAACAAAAGCTGAACAGAATTACAAATGCTCATTGTTATTCTGTCTGCCCAACTTGCACAAAACCCAATGTTGTGCGTAGTTATTTTTTTCGTCATAGCAGAAAAATCATTCCTATTACAGAGATTAAATAAACTAGTAGTACTATCCAAGAGTCAATTCCGAGTCCTTTTTTTCTTGTGGGCAATTTAAGCACCATTCCAATAATGTAGATTGCAGTAATTAAAATGGCAATTGTTGTAAGGTATATGTCAATATATTGTGCTTTGGGGAGTATTGCATCGTTTGTAATTAAAGTTGCCATTAAAAATAGAACTGGCAAAAAAGCATTTCCACCAAAAATATCGCTAATTATAGGTTGATATGTTTTTTGTTTTACAAATTCTAAACCACCAGAAATTTCGGGTAATGATGTTACAAGTGCTAAAATTGTTGCACCGAATATAATTCCATTAATATTATAATGTTTTGCAATCGTATCACTTGTTACTTCAAGTAATACACCAAAAATCAAAATAATTATAGATATTGCTATCAACCAAAATATAGCTGACCGTTTTGTATAATCCTTAGGTAAATTATTTTTAAAGTCATTTGCCTTTGTTTTTAGTTCCGCTTTTTTCGTTTGAATTCTTCGTAGTATCATTATGCTTGCAATCCAAGAAAAAACGATTAATAACTCAGCAACAGTGCTTCTTGAAAAAATAGCAGATGAATTTAACTGTTTACCTAATATCACAAGTGTTAGAATAATAATAAGAAACATTCCTTGTATAATGCTTGCTTTGTTGCTAACAAGTGTACTCAATGGTTGTTTTTCTTTTCGAGAAGCAAAATCAAAAAGAACTAAAAGCAATGATTGAATTACTATTCCACCTAAAATATTTCCAATCGCTAAATCTACATCTCCTTTCATGGCACCGTTTGCAGTAATCGCAATTTCCGGTAGATTGGTTACAATTGATAATATGACAGTTCCACCAAAAGAACTTCCTAAATTAAATTTATCATCAATAAAGTTTACAACAATGGATAGTTTGTTGCTAAATATCCACAGTAAAATAATAGAGGCAATAAAAATACCTATACTATAATTGAAACCGAGTTCTAACTGCATTAAATATTATTATTATTTATCATTCTTTAAATCATAATTTTAACCTCTATTGTTGTAAAGGATTTGGTTGTACTGTATGGGTTCGTATAATTACGCATAACGTCAGTTTGTCTAAAAACTGCGAATTACAATCAAATATAGTAAAATAAAAGAGTGATTTGCGTTTGATTTAAGCGACTCTAAAAAAGTAATTTATTTTTTCATCTTCAAAAATTGGAATCAGCCTAATGATTTTATTTTTGTTTGGAGAGGTTGTTTTTTCAAAAAATAAAAAGCCAAGCTCTTCAAGGAACTTTTTAAACACATTTCTATCAACAATGTTCATTATCCTACGCAAATTGTAAGCGGTAAACATCAATCCAACATCTGCACTAGCATGCTTTTTTGTTTTCTTTGTCATGATGTAATAAAATCCCCATTGCCTTTTTAATATTCCATAAGGATGTTCCACAATTGCTTGCCGCTTTTTGTAAAGTGTTGGATTCGCTTCAATGTTTAATTTATTCTGTTCAATAAAAGGTGCATGCTCACTGCGTTCTATCAATCTTCCATCTTTATTTTTTGTACATAAATATTTAACAGGACAAGTAGCACAAGCTTTTGTTTTGTAATGTTTCATTTGAGTAAATGATTTGCCTCTGTTTTTCTTATACCAACTTCCGTTTGTTGTTAATACTTGTGCTTGCGGACAAGTGTATGTATCACTTACTTTATCGTATTTAAAATTTGCAACATTGTAAGCTGTATCAGGTGCATTGGAAGCCACTTCTGGAATTGCAACCATAATGTGTATTCCTAAATCAACAGCAGTTTTTATTTCGCTTCCTGTATGATAACCTTTGTCATAAAGTGCTGTAAAATCTGTTGTATTTAAAATAATTTTTGTTCTTCTGAGCATAGCGCCCATTGCTTTGCTGTCGTTTTCATTAGTTACTTTGTAATCAATTGGCAAGTTGTGTTTTGCATCTACTACGGTTTGTATATTGTATGCTACTTCAGTTATATTGTTGCGTGTGA
>JANXRU010000183.1 GCA_025356715.1 Bacteroidota bacterium | reverse complement strand
AAATGAGTTTAGCGAGTAGCCCCTATCCTAAAGGCATTAGTGAATTTACTAAAGCAGGCTTCACTCCTATTCCATCCGACTTAGTGAAACCAATGCGTGTAAAGGAAAGCCCTGTACAATTGGAATGCAAAGTATTTGAAGTAAAAGAAATTGGCAATTGTAATTTAGTGATGTGCGAAATTGTAAAAATTCATATTTCTGAATCGGTACTTGACGGCAATAAACTAATTGATCAACAAAAAATAGATTTAGTTGCTCGCATGGGCGGGAACTGGTATTGCCGAGCACATGGCGATGCCCTTTTTGAAATTGAAAAACCTATTACAACCATTGGCATCGGTATAGATCAAATACCATCACCTATAAAAAACAGTACGGTATTAACAGGAAATAATTTAGGTCAGCTTGGAAATATAGAAGAATTACCAACTTCAGAAGAAATAGAAAAATTTAATGCAACTTCTAAAAGTAAAATAACCACTGAATTAGAAAAACATGCTTTTGCAAAAACATTATTAGAATTAAATAAAACCAAAGAAGCTTGGTGTGTATTATTGGGGTAATTTATTTTAAATAATTATACAACTTAAAAGCTATAGATTATAAAAATTTAGAGTAATCTAAACTAGTACCAACGGTATTGTAATATTGTGTCTTACTTTTTCTACAGTTGTACCAAATAATAAATCTTTTAGAGTTGTATGTCCGTGAGTGCCCATCACTAATAAATCTACATCTATCACTAATTTTGGAATAACATTTTTTGGATTCCCAAATCCTAATTCAGTTTCACACTTATAACCTTGTTCTATTAATTGGTTTTTATATGCTAACAAATGTTGGGTGTCTTCATTTCTTTCTTTATCATTTGTTTCTTCCCCAAACATAACAGCATTGGTACTCTCAAGAACATGAATAAGCTTATACTTTGCTTGCTGACCACCAAGTTGTATCGCTTTATTAATTGCCTTATTATCGCTACTACTAAAATCAACTGTTATTGCAATTGTAGAATAAGGCTTAAGTGTTTCAAATGTTATTTTCTGAACAACTCCATGAAAAGCAGATACATCTCTTTTTAGCGATTTTTTAAATAAAGGTTCAATAGTAATATAAACTAATATACCTAAACAAAATAACATGAATGGAATAACTGTAGCTATAATTAAAATAGGGTTTTCAGAAGTTTCTATCCAGTCTGTTACCTTATGAAATAACATTTGACAATTCAAAAATACGATAACAGAGACTGCAATCCATGAACCAATTTTTTGCCACAGTGGAATAACAAACTCACCCATTAATTTTTTATTACTCACAAAATGAATAAGAGGAATAATTGCAAATCCTAATTGCAAACTTAATACAACTTGACTCATCACTAATAAATCTCCAGTTTTAGACTCACCTAAATAATAAATAGTTAAAAAAGCAGGAACAATTGCAATTAAACGCGTTAAAATTCTTCGAATCCATGGTTGCAAACGAAGATTCAAATAACCTTCCATAATTACTTGTCCGGCCAAAGTACCCGTAATGGTTGAGCTTTGTCCTGCAGCAATTAATGCGATAGCAAATAATAAGGGAGCAAGTGTACTACCCAACATCGGCGCCATCATTTTATGCGCTTCTTGTATTTCAACAACTTCTACTCCTGTATTAAAAAATGTAGTTGCAGCAATAATTAAAATAGCTGCATTAACAAACAGTGCTAAATTAAGTGCAACAGCGCTATCAATAATATTAAAACGAATGGCTTTTTTAATTTCTTTAGGAGTTCTTTCAAATTTACGTGTTTGAACTAATGAAGAATGCAAATACAAATTATGAGGCATAACCGTTGCTCCAATAATACCTATAGCAATATATATAGCATTTTGATTAGTAAATCCAGGGATTAAGCCTTTAGATATTTCAATAATATCTGGTTTCGCAATAAATAATTGTATAAAAAATGAAACTCCAATAATAGCTACCAATGAAATAATAAAAGCTTCTAATTTTCTAATACCAGCATTTAGTAAAAACAATAAAATAAAACTATCCAATACTGTTATACAAACTCCCGTTAATAAAGAAACACTTGGAAACAATAAATGAATTCCAATTGCCATACCTACTACTTCAGCTAAATCGCAGGCTGCAATGGCAATTTCAGCTAATATGTACAAAAAATAATTAATAAATTTAGAATAATGATCTTTCGAAGCTTGAGCCAAATCTTTTCCTCTAACTACTCCTAAGCGAATGCAATGACTTTGTAATAATAATGCAATCAAATTACTCATCACTAAAACCCAAATTAAACTATAGCCATATTTACTTCCACCTTCAATATCAGTAGCCCAATTTCCTGGATCCATATAACCAACACTAATCATATAGGCTGGACCAATAAAAGCTAATAACTTTCTAAAACCACCTTTACTAGTAGTATTTACAGAGGCATTTACTTCATCTAACGAATTTTGATTTCTATTTGTCATTTGCTGGATAAACAAGAATATTTGACGCTACTTGTTCGCTAATAAATTCTTGATTTTTTTTATCAATTTTCACTTTATACGAATGGTCATATTCATTAATGGATTCAATTTCTATAACACATCCTAATTTAATATCAAGTGTAGTTAAATATTGTAAAAACTTAGGCTCGTGATTTAACACACCACAAAAAACTAATTTTTGCTTAACTTTTATTGTCATTAATGGAAAGGATTGTTGTAGTCTCATTTTACCATCCTTATCTGGAATAGCATCTCCGTGAGGATCAAATTTAGGGTTACCTAAAAAATCATCTAACTTATTAACTAATTCTTTACTATTAATATGCTCTAATTGTTCAGCAATATCATGTACTTCGTCCCACTTAAAATTTAATTTTTTAACTAAAAACACTTCCCACAAACGATGTTTGCGTACAATATCTAAGGCAATATCTTTTCCTTTTTTAGTTAATAAAACACCGTAATACTTTTTGTAAGTAATAATTTTTTTGTCGGATAAACGCTTAATCATATCGGTTACAGATGCTGGTTTCATAGATAACGATATAGCAATATCATTAGTAGAAATGGCATCTTTACCATTTAATTCTTCTAATTTAAATATCGCTTTGATATAATTTTCTTCTGTAAAAGTTGTAAGCATATTACAAATATATTAATTTTGTTTACCTAAACAAAATTTTAGATAAGTCTAAAATAAAAATTCTGTAATTTAACTTAAGGGTAAATGAACAGTATTAAAAGAAAACGATATATTTATATTCTAATTAAACAACACCTATCATGAACGAAGCTATCAGAAAACTTGAACCCACAATGATGTGGAATAACTTTACCAATTTAAATGCCGTACCTCGTCCATCCAAAAAGGAAGAACGAGTGATTCAGTTTATTAAAGAATTTGGCGAAAAATTAAATTTACCAACCATTGTTGATGCCGCAGGAAATGTCATTATAAAAAAACCTGCCACTAAAGGCATGGAAGATAGAGTAACGGTTGTATTACAAAGTCATTTAGATATGGTGCATCAAAAAAATGCAGCAACTCATTTTGATTTCAATACGCAGGGCATTGAAATGTTAGTAGATGGGGATTGGGTAAAAGCAAATGGTACAACTTTAGGTGCTGATAACGGTATTGGCGTAGCATCCATTATGGCCTTATTAGAATCAACCACAATTCCTCACCCTGCTTTAGAGGCTTTATTCACTATTGATGAAGAAACAGGAATGACAGGCGCAATAGAATTAAAAGGTGGTTTATTAGATGGCTCTATCCTATTAAATTTAGACACTGAAGACGACAATGAACTAACCATTGGTTGTGCAGGCGGCGTTGATGTTACAGCTACTGGCAAATATGAATTTGCAACTACAAAAAATGATACAGCATTTAGTATTGCTATTAAAGGCCTAACTGGCGGGCATTCCGGGATGGACATTCATAAAGGAAGAGGGAATGCTAATAAATTAATGAATCGCTTGTTATTAAATTTAAATAAGAATTTAGCTGTTGAAATTGCATCTATAGACGGAGGAAGCTTACGTAATGCTATTCCCCGAGAATCAGTTTCTTGCGTCGTTGTTTCATCTAATAATGCGGATGCATTAAAAAAGCAAGTAAAAGATTTCGAAGCTATTTTAAAAGCAGAATATAACACAACTGACCCAAAATTAGTAGTAACTATTGATTCGATCCAAACTCCTTCTCAAGTTTTAAATAAGGAATTTCAATATAAATTATTACGTAGTATATATGCTTGCCCTTTTGGTATATACCGTATGAGTCCTGACATTAAAGACTTAGTTCAGACGTCCAACAACATAGCTCGTGTCATTGTAAAAGAAGGAGCGTGCCAAATTCAATGCTTAACACGTAGTTCTGTCG
>JANXRU010000159.1 GCA_025356715.1 Bacteroidota bacterium | reverse complement strand
TAATTAGAGATACGCCTTACAGTTTAATTCATATTAATAATATGCAAACGGTTACTCAGGCAGGTGGTATTATTTGTCCGGCATCTCCCTCATTTTATAGCAATCCCAAAACATTTGAAGACCTTGCTTCTACAGTAGTTGATAGAGCTTTAGATTTAGCGGGATTGGATATTAAAAGTTACCGTTGGGCAGAATAGTTTAAGTTGTTGAGTAGATTCGATAACTAAATTTCTAAATAATAAAAACTAAAATTATCTTTATCAAAAAATAAATACATATTATGGGAATTGAAGAAAAAATTAATGCAGATGTAAAAGCATCTATGTTAGCTAAAGACGCTAAACGATTAGAAGCAGTAAGAGCCATTAAATCGGTGATTTTATTATTAAAAACATCACCTGAAGGGTTAACAGAAGATAACGCGATTAAGGCGATACAAAAGGAATATAAAAAACGTAAAGAAACATCTGATATATATATCCAACAAAATCGACCTGATTTAGCAGAAGATGAAACTGCCCAAGCATTAATAATGGAAGAATATTTGCCAAAACAATTATCGGAAGATGAATTAAAAACTATTATCAAAAATTCTATTGCCGAAATTGGCGCTACAAGTGCTGCCGATATGGGGAAAGTAATGGGAGTAGCTAATAAAGCTATTGCAGGAAGAGCTGATGGTAAATTAGTTTCTCAATTTGTTAAGGAATTATTAGGATAGATTATTTATTTTATTAATAGGTTTAAACCCTCATTACGATAGTAAATGAGGGTTTTTAGCGTAATTTTTTTGAATTTATATTATGACAACCGCATTTTAATATGCTCAATATTGTCTTCTAAATACATTTCGCCTTCTTGTATAAAACCTAACGAACCATAAAATTTTTTAAGATATAATTGAGCTCCAATAAGAATTTCTTTAGTATGACATTTATCTCTAATTTCCGAAATACTATATTGCATTAGTAACTTTCCAAAGCCATGTTTTCTTACAGAAGAGTGCGTTACAACCCTTCCAATGGAGGCAGTAGAATAAATAACACCTTTTGGAACTAAACGAGTATAAGCAACTAGTTTGTTATGATAATAACCCAAAACATGGAATGATTCTTCATCCTTGTCATCCATATCTAAAAACACACAATTTTGTTCTACTACAAAAATTTCAGAGCGTAATTTTAAAACTTCATATAATTCAATATTACTAAGTTCTTGAAAGGTTTTTGTAATAAATGTTATCATAAGTAGTAATTTAAAATCAATATTGATTAATTGATAGTAATACCAGTGTACAAGCTTCGGTCGCTTCAATTCCTTTACTTTCAGCTAAGGCTTCAAACTCAGGGTTTTCTGTGCCTGGGTTAAAAATAATACGTTTAGGTTTTAAAGAAAGTATGTAGTCTATCCAAGGCCCTTGATTGTCTGGCCCTACATATAGTGTTACAGTATCTATGTTTTCTAATAATGGTTTATCAACGATGATGTTTAAATCATTTATTTTACCGCTTCTTATTCCTATTGGATAAACGGTGTGTTGATGTTTTTGTAAACTATCTGTTGCTTTATAACTATATCTGTCACTGTTTGGAGACGCTCCAATAACAACGGTTGGTTTATTCTTCAACATAATCTAGATCTTTTCCAAAGGTTTCTTCTAAGTTGTACCAAGCCCAAATACTTAATGAAAACACAATTACCCCCACAATAATAGCCGCATTAATGTTATGTAATTCTAGGGTATTTGCAAAATATAAAAATAAAGTATTGATTAAAATGGTTCCACCTCTTACAAAATTAGGAACACTAGTAGTTACAGTTGCTCTTAAATTGGTTCCGAATAATTCAGATGCTGTAGATATAAATACGGCCCAATAACCAGTGGCAAAGCCTATTAATACGACGACTGTATAAAACATAAATACAGATGATTTAGCAAAGGTAAAATAAAAGATACTGAATAAGATAGCTAATGTTAAAAATAAAATCAATGATTTTTTTCTACTTTTTAACTGTTGAGAGATGAGACCACTTACTACATCACCAACAGTTATACCTGCATAAGCCAGCGTCATTGCTAGTTTTGCGTTTTTTGGAGAGTCAGTCATACCAAGACTTTTCATTAACTCAGGACATAATGTAATTAAAATAGCCATTACATACCAAACAGGTAGTGCTACCAAAATAATGGTAATGAATTTCATAAAACGGTGTTTGGTTTGAAACAAACTCAAAAAGTTCCCTTTAGAAATGGCACTTTCTTTTACTTGTTTAAACATCCCTGACTCTAAAACACCAATACGAAGTAACAATAATAACATACCCATTACACCGCCAATAATATAAGATGCCCTCCAATTATTTAAGGTTAACCCTACGGTACCTGCCACCACAGCTCCAAATAAGCCTACAGATGCTACTATTGTTGCTCCATTGCCACGTTTTTCTTTACTCATACTTTCACTAACTAAGGTAATGCCCGCGCCTAATTCGCCTGCTAAGCCAAAGCCTGAAATAAAACGGAGTAAAGCATAAGTTGATGTATCATGTACTAAACCATTTAAAATATTGGCTACAGAATACACAAAAATAGACCCGAACAATACAGATAGCCTGCCTTTCTTGTCTCCCAATATGCCCCAAAATATTCCTCCAAGTAACATCCCGAACATTTGCCAATTCATTAAATTGATACCGATGGATTTCACTAAATCGCCTATGTTAGCTTGTTGATCAGAAGGCAACGTCTCTTTTAAAATTTCGGTAAGACTCGTTACACGCTCCATGCCAAATAGAACTAAATCATAAATGTCAACAAAATAGCCCAATGCAGCTACAATGATGAGTTTATTTAAATTTTTGGAAGAAGAGATGGATGGCATGTTAGATAAATTAGTTAAACGTATTTATCTCCTTTTTGCACCTTCACATCATTTACAAAATTACGAATTTGTTGTTCGTCTTGCTTTTTGCAAATCATTAAAACACCATCAGATTCTACAACAATGTAATCTTCTAAACCTTGCATCACTACTAATTTGTCTTTCGGGACATGTACAATGCAATTATTACAGCCATATTGTATGATATTTTTTCCTACTAAGGCATTATTTCCTTTATCTTGTTTAATATGTGTATAAAGAGAGCCGTAAGTTCCTAAATCACTCCAGCCAATAATGGAAGAGCGCACATACACATTTTTAGCTTTTTCTAATAAGGAGTAATCTATCGAAATGTTTTTACAAACATTGTAAGCTTTTTTAATGAAATTTTTTTCCAGAGGTGTGTTATAAAACTCTTCCCCATCTTTAAAAACATTCGCTAATTCGGGGTCATTTTGTTCTAAGGATTTAATCACGCTTTTTGTGCTCCAAATAAAAATGCCCGAATTCCATAAAAAATCACCACTTTCCATAAAAAACTTCGCCATATCATGGTCTGGTTTTTCAGTAAACGTTTTTACTTTAAAAATACGTTTGTCTTTTTCGTTACCTGGTTCATTTACAAATTGAATGTAACCATAACCTGTATCAGGCCTTGATGGTTTAATACCAAGTGTTAATAAACAATCTTCTGATTTCGCTTTTGTAAAACAAGATTTTACGGCTTTAATAAATACATCTTCTTTAATAATTAGATGGTCCGAAGGAGCTACAACTGTAATTGCCTTTGGATTCATTTTATGTATTTTATAAGATGCATAAGCTACACAAGGCGCAGTATTTTTTCGAGATGGTTCTGTTAATATATTTGCTTTGGGAATATTTGGTAATTGTTCTGCAACCAATGATTCGTATATATCGCTTGTTACTACATATATATTTTCGGGCGGACAAAGTGTTTTAAACCGATCAAAAGTTTGTTGTATAAGCGTTCTTCCAGTACCTAAAATATCTAAAAATTGTTTGGGGTGGGCAGTAGTACTCATAGGCCAAAAACGTGTACCAACACCACCTGCCATTATAATACAATATTGATTTTTCATAAAAAAATTTAATGCACTAATTTACTAAAAATATTGAATAGCAAACTAACTTAAAACTTAAATCTAGCTTGCAATTTTAGTTCAGTTTTGTGGTTGGAATCAATTTGATTAAGACTCCCTTGTTGTAATACCGTTTGGTTATCATAAATAGATTGAGATATTCTAATCCATATTTCAAATTTGCGTGTAATATCCCAATTAACTAATAAATAAGTGCGTTGACCTTTAAAATATAAAGCTGGAACAGAGTAGGAGTAAAGCACGTCATTTTCGTAAACATATAACCGACTATCATAACCTTTAGTGTCAAAAATGGCATAACGTAAAGTTACTGAAAAAGGAAATTTCATTTTTTTGTAAATAATATCTTGTACAAAGGCTACGCCTGTTTCATCAGCACCATTGGTTTTATCCACATAAGTATATTCTATTCGGGATTTTAATTTAATATCTGGCGTTAGTTGTGCTGATAAATTGTAACGGTAATTTGTTTGAATATAAGGTACTAAATAATCATACACATTATCAATTGTACTATTTTCAAATTTAGTACGATGTCTGAAACGAACATACATATCTATTTTTTTTGTTGGCGTATAATTTAATTGCGCAAAAATATCACGACCTGTGGAAGGCGAATTTTTACTGGATTGTAGCCATGGAAACTTAAATTGATCAATGTAAGCTGAAAGAGTTAATGACTTAAATAATTTAGCTTCCATGCCGATATATAAACTTTTTTCGTTTTGTGGCAAGGTGTTTTCGCTAATTGCGTTACCATATAAGTTTTGAAAATTACGATCAAAATTTCGGTAGTGAGCTGTAAGCGTTAATTTTGGATCTAAAGCAACAATAATACCTTGACAAAAGGCTTTACCACCATTGGCACTCATCGAATATTCTCCGAATAAATTGGCATTTTTAAAAACAAAACTATAATCCAAACCACCTACAAAATTATGTTTCCCTTGGTAATCAAACTGATTATACAACGAAGGTGCTTTTAATAATTCTGCACTTAAATTCATGTTTTGAGCCGTTACGCCAATATGTAAGCTACGGTTATTATAAGCAACATTACCACCAAAAATAGTTTGAGTAATACTTCCTTTATCTTGTACTAATGCATTTGTATTATGCATGCCTCCTAATTCCAAACTGCTAACCCCAACCACATCAATTTCTCCATTGCTTAATGTATCTGTGTTTACAGCATTTGCATCAATTTTTTTGTAAGAAGTTAAACCAGTTAATTCTATATTTTTTAATTTTAATGTTCCTGCTACACCTCTAAAAAAACGATTTTCATCAAAGGAATAATAAGGCTTAATCCCAGCACCATATCGTTTAATATTCATAGGCGAAGCTGATTTGCCAAAAGCAAAGCCTTGCCATAAAGTTAAACCTTGTCCGAATGTTGCCTGATAATCTCCAATAACAAGTGTTTTAATAGACTTAATATTTCTAATAGCGATATGTCCGCTATAAAAATCGAAACCATTTTTTTGAGAGCCTTTAAATAATTCTTCACCCGAGTCTTTTTCACCACTAATAGCAACGGATACATTATTGTTATATTGAAAACGGTAGCGTGCAAAAATTCGATTGGGGTCGCCTAAATAATAAGAATTAGGTTTTTTCGTTTTTGTTAAACTATCAGGTGTGAAATAGCCAGCTTGATGTTCTAACACTCGCTGAACACGGAAAACAAGTTCAGAGTGCCCATCTTTAAATAATTCTTTAGCATTGAAATATGCTGATGAAAAATTGTCACTTACAAATACAAAAGGTAATATTTTTTTAATGGTAGCTAAATCAAACCCATCAATACTTTGCAATTCGTAAATTACAATGAGGTTGCCATTTTTTTCGCGGTGCTTTAATAAATTGTTTATTTGTATGTCGCTTAATAATTGCAAATTCAAGAGTTCGTCTTTAGTGGCTTTATTCAAATTAATTGGATGTTTTTTGTAATAGAGCCAAGAGTCTGTTAGGCTTGATAAATCACCTTCTTCAGCTTGTAATTGTTCAGAAATTAATTCGATATTTTGATTGATTTGTTCATCTACTTGTTCGTTACTTTTAGACGTTGTATCAACTTGCGCTTGGAGTTTAAAAGTACTAAGTACAATCACCATTATAACGACTATGTGATGTTTGCCAACGATCATTCTTAAAACTAAGGAGTTTCTGTTTTAGGAGTTTCGATTACTTTGTTTTTCTCTTTACCAAACGCATAACTCAATCCTATTTGTGGCGAAAGGCCTAAAATACTATGATACATGGAGCTTACATCAATTTTTAATCCTTGATAATTAACGCCTAATCCAAAGGCGGCTTGTGTTGGATAAGAAGCTGCCCCAACTCTAATATAAATTAATGAAGAAGGATTGTATTCTATACCACCTTTTATATTTATTTTTTGAGCCGAAGTTTTTTCAGCTTCCACTAATAAACTTACTTTTTTAGAAAAAAAATATTGAGCTCCTAATTTAAAAATTGTAGGAACACGCTCGTTATTGTAATTAGTTATTTTGGCTTTAAAAGGATTATAAATATGGGATGAGAAAATAATTTGTTTGGTTAATTTGGCCGTAATACCAACAGATCCAGTTACAGCGTTTGCTTGCCCATAGATGTCGGCGATTTTAGTATTTAAATAATCAATAGAAACGCCAACGCCAATGCTTTCGTTTAGTTTAATACTATAAACTAAACTTGCTTGCGATTCGCGATATAATTTATAGCCCATTGTAGAGTAAGTTAAGCCAAAGGTTCCTTTTTTGATGGGTAAGGCAATAGCGAAGCCACTTTGCGATAATTCTTTTACAAAGAAACGATTTTCGTAAAAGGCACCAATTTCTGTTTTTCTAACAAATGCTAAACTACCTTGATTGTTTCGGGTACTCCACACATCAAATAAAGTAGAGGATGCATGCGCTAAGGCAGAAGATCTGGCACCTATAGGCCCATCTCCATTAGACGCATTTATAGAAATAGTAAAAAAAAGAAATAATATAAGTAATCCTACTTTCATGTGACTAATGTATTAATAAATTTAAATTAATACAATTAGCATTTAGATAAAATAATCAGTGTTTTAAATTAACCCGGCATACGAGTAATTTGCTTCTCGTAGCTTTTTATTTGTTTAATAACTTCTTCCGATTTTGGTTTTAAATCTTTCGCTTTTTTAAAATACTGTTTAGCCATTTTATATTGTATGCGCCCAGCTTCAATAGAACTTAAT
>JANXRU010000112.1 GCA_025356715.1 Bacteroidota bacterium | reverse complement strand
TATGGAACACAACTCTTGATAATCTGTAATCTCAAAATAGTCCACTAACTCTAATGGAAATATCTTTTCTATGAAGTCCTTTTCGATAACTGTATTTTTTTTACAAATATAGTTTATCCCCAGAAATTAGGAGTGACACGTTTTAAAACCAAGAACACAAATTGGTTATAAAATTGGGAAGAAATAAAAAAACCGTAGCTCATCACTACGGTTTTTTTGTTACTCGTCATCGCGAGGCACGAAGCGATCTCAAACACAGCTAAACTTTATTTGAGATTGCTTCACTCCGTTAGCAATGGCGGGAGCATTACTTCAAACTGCCAATCATATCTTCAGGACGAACCCATTGATCAAATTGTTCGTTAGTTACATAGCCTAATTCGATGGCAGCTTCACGTAAGGTTTTATTGCCTTTGTGTGCTGTCTTTGCAATTTTAGCTGATTTCTCATAACCAATATGCGTGTTTAATGCTGTTACCAACATTAAAGAGTTCTCTAAATGTTTTTTAATTTCTGGTAAGTTTGCCGTAATGCCATCGCTACATTTCTCCGTAAATGATACGCAGGCGTCGCCAATTAAACGTGCAGATTGCAAAACATTAGCTGCAATTAATGGTTTAAATACATTTAATTCGAAATGACCATTTAAACCACCAACAGTTGCTGCAACATCGTTACCAATTACTTGAGCACAAACCATGGTTAATGCTTCTGGTTGTGTTGGATTTACTTTTCCTGGCATGATAGAAGAACCAGGTTCGTTATCAGGAATCACAATCTCCCCTATTCCACAACGTGGGCCAGATGACAACATACGAATATCGTTAGCTATTTTAAATAAAGCCACTGCACTGCGTTTTAAAGCTCCACTTAATTCAACCATCGCATCGTGTGCTGCTAATGCTTCAAATTTGTTTTGGGCGGTAACAAAAGGTAGGCCTGTTAATTCAGCAATTTTTTTAGCAACCAAAACATCGTATCCTTTTGGTGTGTTTAATCCTGTGCCAACAGCTGTTCCACCTAATGCTAATTCTTTTACGGCGTCTAAAGCGTTTTTCAACGCACGAATACTCATGTTAATTTGCTGTACGTATCCGCTAAACTCTTGCCCAAGCGACAATGGCGTAGCGTCCATAAAATGGGTCCGCCCTGTTTTAATAATACCATCAAACTCTTTTACTTTTTTAGCTAAAGAATCACGTAATTTTTCCATTCCAGGAATCGTAATTTCTACTACTTGCTTGTACGCTGCAATATGCATAGCAGTAGGGTAGGTATCATTAGATGATTGAGATTTATTCACATCATCATTTGGGTGTAATACTTTTGGTTCATCTGTTAAAGCACCTCCTTGCATCACATGTGCGCGGTAAGCAATTACTTCGTTTGCGTTCATGTTACTTTGAGTACCTGAGCCTGTTTGCCAGATAACTAAAGGAAATTGATCGTCTAATTTCTTCGCTAAAATTTCATCGCAAACTTTTGCAATTAAATCGCATTTTTCTTTCGATAAAACGCCTAACTCACAATTAGCCAGAGCTGCCGCTTTTTTCAAATACCCAAAAGCATAAATAATTTCCTTCGGCATACTAGCCTCAGGCCCTATTTTAAAATTGTTACGAGAACGTTCTGTTTGTGCTCCCCAATAAACATTGGCAGGTACTTTTACCTCGCCCATTGTGTCTGTCTCTATTCTGAATTCCATGGTCTTTATTTTTTTATGCTGTGAATTTACTAAAAGATTTTATGTTTATACTCTTCGATAAATAACTTTATTTATGATAAAAATTAGTTTCTGATTTTTTATTTTAAATGAAAATTACATCTCTTGTTCAAACTCTACCTGACATTCATTATCTAAAACAACACTACCATTCACTTTTTGGCCATTCACTATAAATCCTTTAATAATAGGTGTTATCTTTTTTTGAATCAACGTAAAAATTTGTTTCTCCGTTAATTTTTTTTGTAAAAAATCGAAGTCAACTTTAAAATGACAACCTGCTTTAAAAGCATTGCAACCATAGGCAGATCGGCCTTTTATAATGAATCCTTGTTTACATTTTGGACAAACAATTTTTTCTTCAATAGTTTCTTTCGAAACTACAGGTTCTATTTCCTTTACATGTTCTGTTTTTACTTTTTCTTCTTTTGGAGTTTCATTTTTTTCGTTAAGTTCTAACATTAACAGCATTAGTTTTTATTAATTGGTATAGGTTATAAGCGATGTCTGTTGTAAGAATGGCTAAAAACCATTGTTTAGTCTGATTTGCATAGGATTCCATTTTTTTACCGTAAGCATACCAGT
>JANXRU010000096.1 GCA_025356715.1 Bacteroidota bacterium | reverse complement strand
GGAGGCGTTGGTATTGGTGGCGTTTTAGAGCCTGTACAGGCAGCTCCTGTTATTATTGAAGACGGAGCTTTTATTGGATCTCGTTGTATAGTAGTCGAGGGCGTTAGAATAGGCAAAGAGGCTGTGCTAGGCGCCAACGTTTGTTTAACGCAATCTACTAAAATAATAGATGTAACAGGTGAAATACCAATTGAAACAAAAGGCTTCGTTCCGCCACGTAGTGTGGTTATTCCTGGTTCATATACCAAACACTTTCCTGCTGGCGAATATCAAGTGCCATGCGCTTTAATTATTGGTAAACGAAAAGAAAGTACTGATTTAAAAACATCTTTAAATGATGCGCTGAGAGAACATAACGTGGCTGTTTAAAAAAATCAAAAAACAGTTGACCTTTAGTTATATTGATTTCATTAGGATTACAACAGATAATCCTTTTGACTTTACTTTATATTTTTCCATTAAATAAATTTAATTACATTTGCCCACGTTCTGGTTTATTTACTCAGTAAATAATTAATAGGGAATTAGGTGCAAATCCTAAACTGTCGCGCAACTGTAAGTTGTTAGGTTGTTTTACAAAATGCCATTGTGTTGCCCATCAACATGAGAAGGTGTAAAACAAGATACAACAAGTCAGGAGACCTGCCAAAACACAAACACTAAAATACCCTCGCGATTGGGGTTGTGGATTATGCAGGATAAACAGAACATAACATATTGCTCACGCTGTCGTATTCAATTTGAATGCAAAGTTGATGATATTAAAAACTGTCAATGTCAACGCGTATCTATTTCACCCCAAACAACTCAATTTTTATTAACTACAAAACATTCGTGTTTATGCGCCAATTGTTTAATTGCGATTAACACAATGATTGATTCTAATCCTAAAAGAGAAGTTCCACAAACAAATCATTTGATTGAAAATGTTCATTACTATAAAGAAGGAAACTACTTTGTATTTACTGAATTATATCATTATTTAAAAGGCAGTTGCTGTGGAAATGGCTGTAGGCATTGTGCTTATGAAACGACACTAAAATAAATAAAATGAATTTAGAAGAACAAATAAAAATATCAGAAACACGCATTTTTAAAGCAGTTTTTCCTAATACTACAAATCATTATGATACATTGTTTGGTGGTACTGCTATGCAACTTATGGATGAAGTGGCATTTATAGCGGCTACTCGATTTAGTAGGCAAAAAATGGTTACTGTAAATAGCGATCGGATTGATTTCAAAAAACCAATTCCTCATGGCACAATCATAGAATTAGTAGGAAAAGTAAGTTATGTGGGCAATACAAGTTTAAAAATAAAAGTAGATGTGTACATAGAACAAATGTATTCGACTATACGCGAAAAAGCCATTAGTGGAGAGTTTACGTTTGTAGCTATCGACGAAACTAAAAAGCCTATAAAAATTTTAATAGATTAGATCAATTGTCTAATATATTTCAACTAAAACAACTAAAACAATTAATAAATTAACATGAAAAAACAATTACAACACTTAGCAATCGTAGCTTCTTTAGCTCTTGTATCAAGTAACACATCAGCACAAACAACTGCTGATTTAGAAAATGTAACATTAACCTCAAATTCTTACTGGAATGGAGCAACTGCAAGCCCCACCGTTTCTACCAATGGGAGTTTCACCAGTGGAAACGTCATTTTTCCAAATAGTTATAATGGTTCTTTTGGTGGCTATTGGGAAAGTGGATGGAGTTATAGTAATATGAAAGATAGTACGACCTCAGGTTATACCAATGAATATAGTGCAAGAACCGCTGTAGGATACACAAACTCAGCAAACTACGCTGTAGCAATGGGTGGTGCAAAATTAAAATTTAACTTAACAGCTCAAGGAAAGCAAATGACTGGTTGCTATATTACCAATGGCACTTATGCGGCTCTTAGTATGAAAAATGGCGATTCCTTTGCTAAAAAATTTGGAGGCTCAACAGGTAATGATCCAGATTGGTTTAAATTAAAAATTCAAAAATATTTAGGTGGAGTTTTATCGCCAAATGACAGCGTTATATTTTATTTAGCGGATTATCGTTTCGCTAGTAACACGCAGGATTATATTGTTAAGACTTGGCAATATGTTAACTTAACTTCTTTAGGAAATGTAGATAGTTTAGTATTTAATTTATCATCTAGTGATAATGGGAGTTTTGGAATGAATACACCTAACTTTTTTTGTTTAGATAATTT
>JANXRU010000068.1 GCA_025356715.1 Bacteroidota bacterium | reverse complement strand
AACGTTGGCGCCTAGCACAGCCTCTTTGCCTATTCTAACGCCCTCGACTACTATACAACGAGATCCAATAAAAGCTCCGTCTTCAATAATAACAGGAGCTGCCTGTACAGGCTCTAAAACGCCACCAATACCAACGCCTCCGCTCAAATGAACGTGCTTACCTATTTGCGCACAACTACCCACTGTTGCCCATGTATCCACCATGGTTCCTTCATCTACAAAAGCACCTATGTTTACAAAACTTGGCATCATTATTACACCTTTCGCAATAAAGGCACCATAACGCCCAATAGCGCCAGGTACTACTCTCACTTCAGCTTGCGCATAATTGGTTTTTAATTGCATCTTATCATGAAACTCGAAGGGTTTTAATTCCATGGTTTCCATTTGTTGGATAGGAAAATATAGGATAACCGCTTTTTTAATCCAATCATTTACTTGCCACGATCCATCAGCTTTTGGCTCTGCAACACGCATTTGGCCTTTATCTAATTGTTCAATAATAGACTTGATAGCTTCTTGATTTTTAGGTTCTTTTAGTAAAGCTCTGTTTTCCCAGATAGATTCGATCAATGTTTGCATAAAAATGATTAAAAAATGTTTTGCAAGTTAAGTAAAATAAGTATATTTGCGCTCCAATTTTTTTGGATTGGTTGTGTAGCTCAACTGGATAGAGCATCTCACTACGGATGAGAAGGTTTGGGGTTCGAATCCCTACACGATCACAAATAAAACCCTTTGCTTTACAGAGGGTTTTGTTTTTAAAGAGAGTTCTTTATAAAAATGGCGAGGTAGCTCAGTTGGTTAGAGCATCGGATTCATAACCCGAAGGTCACGAGTTCAAATCTCGTTCTCGCTACTAAAAAGGGTTGAAACTATTTAGTTTCAACCCTTTTTCTTTTTAGTGCATCTTTATAAAACGCACTTTAGTTTTTTTAGAACATTTAAACACCTACTTCTTTATCTAAGTGTTCTTGAACGACTTCAATGGCATTTGTGATGACATCACTTAAAGCAGTTATGAAAGTACCTTCTTTAGCAATACTAATGGCATGTTTGATGGCATCTTTTTCTTTAGAAACAATCTCATAAGTTACATTTCTGTTTTGAGATTTAATACCTTCTAAAATCAAATTAATTATTTCCTCTTCTGTTCTTCCTCTCAAATGTTTTTCTTGTCGGATGATAATATGATTAAACATACGAGCAGCGATAGCTGCACATTCTTTAATATCTTCATCACGTCTATCACCCACACCCGCTATAATACCAACTTTATGGTCGGAATTAACACTTTGTAAAAAATCTTCTATACCTAAATAGCCAGAAGGGTTATGAGCAAAATCTATCATCACTTTAAAGTTTTTAAAGCTAAAAATATTCATACGTCCTGGTGTTTGCGCAGCACTTGGTATAAAAGTTTCTAAAGATGATTTAATATCTTCTGTTTTAAAACCCCATAAATAACTTGCTAATGTAGCTGCAAGAACATTTGCAATCATAAATTTGGCTTTACCACCCATGGTTAATGGCACGTGCGTTACTTTATCAACACGCATTTTCCAATCTCCTTTTTTGATAGTGACAAATCCATTTTCGTAAATGGCTGCTATACCACCTTTTCTGCAATGATTAACAATCACATCGCAATGTTCGTTCATACTAAAATAGGCTATTTTACAAGATAATTCTTTTGCGATATCTACACAGTGTTTGTCTTCAGCGTTAAGCACAGCCCAGCCATCTTTTTTTACACTTTTCACAACGGTGCTTTTCACGCGCGCTAAATCATTTAAATCGTGAATATCATTGATACCTAAATGATCTTCTTGGATGTTAGTAATGATGCCAATATCACAACGACTAAAGCCTAAGCCTGAACGAAGTATCCCTCCGCGTGCCGTTTCTAAAACGGCAAATTCAACGGTAGGATCTTTTAAAATAAACTCTGCGCTAATTGGACCAGTAGTATCGCCTTTTTCAAGCATATGATTTTGAACATAGATGCCATCACTTGTTGTGAAGCCAACTTTAAAACCATTATTTTTGACGATGTGAGCTATTAAGCGGGTAGTAGTTGTTTTGCCATTAGTACCTGTTATAGCAATAATAGGGATACGACTTGGTTTTCCGGGAGGGTATAACATATCAATTACTGGAGCAGCTACATTCCTTGCTAAACCTTCACTTGGCGCTAAGTGCATGCGGAATCCTGGAGCGGCATTTACTTCTAAAACAACGCCACCAGTTTCTTTTAAAGGTTGTGTTAAATTTTTTGCCATAATATCTATACCACAAACATCTAGTCCAATCACTCGAGCTATACGTTCTGCTAAGAAAATATTTTCGGGATGTATCATGTCGGTGATGTCTATAGAAGTGCCTCCAGTACTAAGATTAGCCGTTGATTTTAAATAAACGATTTCATCTTTTTTAGGAATGGTATTTAAATTATAACCTTTTTTTTCTAATAAATCAGTAGTATCCCTATCAACAGTAATTTCAGTTAATACATTTTCATGTCCATATCCTCTTCTTGGATCTTTATTTGTTTCATCAATTAGTTCTTGAATATTATGTTGCGCATCTCCTACAACATTTGCAGGCACACGCTGAGCGGCGGCAATCATTTTATTATCAATCACTAAAATACGAAAATCGTGTCCAGTAATAAATTTTTCTACAATTACTCTTCTGCCATATTTTTGTGCAAATGCCAAACCAGCAACAGCATCTTCCCATGTATTCACATTAATTGACGCACCTTTTCCGTGATTACCATCTAAAGGTTTTAAAACAATAGGGTAACCGATACGATTGATTGTAGTCTCTAAATCTTCGGCATCAACGCATATATCGCCTTTAGCAACAGGGATTGAAGCGTCACTTAATATTTTCTTGGTTTGCTCTTTATTACATGCCAAATCAACCGCAATATTACTTGTTTTACAAGTAATAGTTGCTTGAAAACGCATTTGATGTACGCCATAGCCTAATTGTACCAACGAGTTTGTTCCTAAGCGAATCCAAGGAATATCTCGTGAAACAGCTTCATCTACGATGCTTCCGGTGCTTGGTCCTAGCCGAACATCTTCGCGAATTTCACGCATTTTTTTGAGGTCTGCTTGCAAGTCATAATCAGCGCCAGTTATTAATGCTTGTGCAATATTCACCGCACTTTCAGCAGCAAAAATCCCTACTTTTTCTTCAATATAACTAAAGCATACGTTATAAATTCCAGGAGTTTTTGTTTCACGTGTTCTACCAAAACCTGTTTCCATTCCCGCCAAGCTTTGAGTTTCTAAAGCTATATGTTCTATTACATGTCCCATCCAAGTTCCCCTTTCAATACGCTGAAAGAAACCGCCACGAACTTCTTCAGAGCAACGGTGTTCTATCATAGTTGGAAACATTTTTTCCAAGCGTTCTTTAAAACCAAATATTTTATTGGTAGGTGATTGTTCCATCTCTTCCAAATCTAATCGCATTTGAATTAATTTTTTGCGATTAACGCTCCAAATGTTAGGGCCGCGAAGGGCTTGAATACTAAGGATTTTCATAGGGACGATTGTTAATTGTATAAATTTAAAATATACTGTTTTTATAAATGTATGATATTAAAGTATAGAAATGAAACGTTTTTGTCGAATTTATTTGATGCTAGATGTTTTTTTGTCTTTTTAGGACCCCAATTGTGAATGAGTAAAGCCTATAAACTAATTAGTAAAAAAGTGTTTTATATGAACTTATTTATGGATATTTACTTGTGATTTTTCATAATTTAAAAACAACAACATGAATATAAAATTCCCAATAATGATTGTTTCTAAAACGTTATCAATACTAATAACATTGATATTAGTAGGTTTTAAAGTAAATGCTCAAATGGTTGGCACTAATGCTTATATAAAAGCTACTAGTGTTGAAATTGGTATTAGCGGTGCTGGTGGTAATGAAGGAGTAGATATGACAATTTCGCCGCCCTTAGCGGGAATGCATGCTCGAAATGGAGGTGTCAATAATTATTTTGGCTTTGTTGCTAATCCACTAGTAAATGGGTGGGCTGCTTATGATGGTGATTTTTTTACACCTGGTACTCCCGAAAATGGTTGGGGTGTTCAAATAGGTAATGTTGCTGGACAAGGTGAATATGCTAATAATTGTAATGATCCTATGTCTTTTGGTACTCCTCAAGTTGATATTCCTGGCACTATAACAAACTGGTCTCATAATTTAAGTTGTTATTCAAGTGATTGGCAAGGCAATTTAGTAGCGCCTGCATCAGGAACTAATGCCGCAGTTAACTTACATTTTAAAATTAATTATTTTTTGCAGCAAAATGATTTGTATTACACAACAACCATTTCAATTACGAATAATGCTCCAACAGCTATACCTGATTTTTATTATTACCGTTCATTAGATCCAGATAATAACGAAACTATTAATGCAAGTTATTCAACATTAAATACGGTTGAAGATCAGCCAGGAAGTGGTGGTTGTGGAAACATCGCTTGTGTGAGCGCTCAACAAAATACACCAAATAATTCTTATTTAGGGCTTGCTGCAGTTGGGGCTAACTTCAGAGTGTCTTATGGTGGTTTCGCAAATAGAACAGCTACTGATATTTTTAATGGTATAAATTTTTTGACTGGAACCGTTGGGACTAATAATGGAACTCAAGATGATGCAATTTCATTAGCATATAGAATTCAAAATTTTTTAGCTGGCTCAACCCAAACATTTAAATTTGTTACCATACTAAAAGCTACTGATAAGGCATTAGCAATTAATAATTTATTGTATTTATCTTATCCAAACTCAGCAAATTTACCTCCTTCAGTTTGTACTCCAGGTGTAGATACTGTTTCAGCATGTGGAGGTTCTGTTCCTATTCAAATTTCTGGACCAAATATTACAGATTTTACTTGGGCTTGGAGCCCAGGACTAGGATTGTCAACAACTGTTGGGCCTAGTACTATAGCTAGTCCAGCTGGAATTCAAACTTATACACTTTTTGGTACTCCAACTAGTACCTGCGTTGTTCCAATTACTTATGTTTTTGTTGTAAAACCAATTACAGGTGTAACGTTTACTACAACAGCAACCTCAAATTCGCCTTTATGTGCTGGTAGTACATTAAGTTTATCTTCAACAGGTGGGGTGGCTTATGCGTGGGCTGGTCCAAATGGGTTTAATTCGGTTGTTCAATCACCAACTATTCCAAATTTGCCTCCATCTGGAATTGGAGTTTATACTGTAACTGTAACTAACGCTGCTGGTTGTTCTGTAACAAATTCGGTTACTGTTATTTCGAGTACAACGCCTACTGTTGTTATAGGATCTAATTCACCATTATGCGCAGGTTCAACTATTAGTTTAACAGCAACAGGCGGAAATAATTATACTTGGACAGGGCCAAATGGTTTTGGATCTGCATTACAAAATCCTACCATTGCAACAACTTCGAGCTTAGGTAGTGGTATTTATACGGTTTCTGTTACAGATGTAGGCTCTTTGTGTTCTAAGGTAAGCACAGTAAGTGTTGTGGTGAATAATTTGCCAACCCTGACAATTGGAGCTAATACACCTTTATGTTCAGAAAAGACCCTTAGTTTAACTACAAGTGGCGCAACCACTTATACTTGGAGTGGCCCAAATACCTTTTCTTCTAACATTCAAAATCCAACTATAAGTAATATTACCGTATTGGATGCTGGTGTGTATACCGTTGTGGCTACTGCTTCTACAACTTGTTCTCAAACTAAAACAATTACGGTAGTTGTTAATTCAACACCAACCATTACAATTGGATCTAATTCGCCAGTGTGTGCGGGTACTACATTAAGTTTAACATCAACAGGTGGTGGAACTTATAATTGGTCAGGACCAAATGCTTTTGTATCAACATTGCAAAATCCTGTAATGCTTTCTGCTCCATTATTGAATTCGGGGGTATATAATTTAACTGTAACTACTATCGGTTCTTCGTGTACAAAAACGATAAGTATTAACGTTCAAGTATTACCAACAACAACCATTGCTATTAATCCTTATTCAACTATTTGTAATAACGGAACAATTAATTTAGTTGCACCAAATGGAGGTAATTCCTATACGTGGTCAGGGCCAAATTTATTTTCTTCAGCTATTCAAAATCCAACACTTACAAATGTAGGAACTATTAATCAAGGTGTTTACTCGTTATCTGTTACAACTGGCGGATGTTTAAATACTGGAACTGTATCTATTTCTGTATTTAATCCATTAGGATTTTCTTTATTACCAGTTAATTCAACTGTTTGTATTGGAAAAATAGGTTCTTTGTCTGCCTCGAGTATTGGAGGTAGTGGAGTATATAATTACTTATGGTCTCTTTCAAATGGCTTAGCTACACCAACATCTTCAACTACCAATTTCACAGGAATATCTTCTACTGTTTATACTGTAACCGTAACAGATGCTAATTGCCCTGTTACACCATCTATTTCAACAACTGTAAGTGTGACGGTAAATCCAAGTCCAGTTATTTCTTTTTCGACAAGTAACGCAAGAGGTTGCGAACCTTTTTGTACAAATTTAGTAAGTAGTAGTGTTCCTGCATCTGTAAATTGTAATTGGGCATTTAGTAATGGTACAACTTTTAATAGTTGCAATACTTCGTCTTACTGTTTTAATACACATGGTACTTATAACGCCACATTAACGGTTACAGATATTAATGGTTGTGTGGATTCAGTTAATCAAAGTGCATTTGTATTAGTAGATCCAAAACCGAATCCAGATTTTAATTGGACTCCAAATAACCCAAGTATCATATTAAATGAAGTGTCGTTTTTTGATCAGTCAACAGTTGGTTTGCCAATTATTAAATGGTCATGGAATTTCGGAGATAATTATGTGCCTTATCAAAATGATACTACATCTAAGCAAAATACAATTCATTTGTACGATAATATAGATACTTATCCTGTTAAATTAATCGTAACAAATAGTTTTGGTTGTACTGATTCTATAATTAAATTATTAGTAATAGAAGATGACTTTGTTATTTATATTCCAAATTCTTTTACTCCAGGCAATAAAGATGGAAGGAATGATATTTTTCTTGTTCAAGGATTAGGATTTACTAATGATGAATTTGAAATGGATATTTTTGATAGATGGGGAGCTTTAATTTTCAAATCAAACGATGTCAATAAAGGATGGGATGGAACAGTAAAAGGAGGAATTGTAAAACAAGATGTATATGTATATAAAATTAAAGTTCGTGATAGTAAAAAAAGAAATAAACAGTATGTTGGACATATTACAACTCTTTAAAAATTATAATTAATTACAAAAGACTATTGGTTTATAATCAATAGTCTTTTATTGTTTAGATTTTTTTGATATTTAAAAATGCTCATCTATACTTAATACCAAAAGTAACAAATAAATAGTCCAGTCTTATTGTTCTTTTTCATCAATACTTCTTTAAAAAAATATTATGTAGCTTTAGCTAACAAGAATTTTATCCGTCTTCTTGATAAAAAATAGCTTCTAATCTTTGGGCAATTTATATATTACAATAGGTGTAAAACTTTTATTCTTTTATGGTAAATATTCTTTTGATATCAGATACACACAGTCACTTAGATGACAAATTGATTAAGCACATTGCGGAAGCTAATGAAGTATGGCATGCTGGCGATATTGGGAATAAAGAAGTAACAGAGTCAATTAAAAAAATAAAACCATTAAAAGCTGTTTACGGAAATATTGATGATCAAGACATTCGTAAGGAATTTCCGAAGAATCTTATTTTTATGTGTGAAGAGGTGAAAATTTTTATGACTCATATTTGTGGTCAACCAAGTAATTACAATAAGGAAGTAAAAGATGTTTTGAAAGAAGAAAAGCCACAAGTGTTTATTTGCGGACATTCGCATATTTTAAAAGTAATGTATCAAAAACAATATGAGGTATTGCATTTAAACCCTGGAGCGTGTGGTTCTCACGGCTTTCATCAAATAAAAACAGCTTTACGTTTTGTAATTGATAAAGATCAGATAAAAGATTTAGCTATTATTGAATTAGGGCCAAGATAAACTTGTCGTTCAATAAAAAAGTCGAGAGCATATTAAAATGTCTCGACTTCTGATTAATTGGAAATTTATATTTTTAAATAGAGTTAAATATTATTGAGCATTCCATCCACCATCAATTGGAAGCGCAGTGCCTGTTAATGTTGTGGCGCTATCTGATGCTAAGAACACAGCCATTTGTCCTAATAATTC
>JANXRU010000377.1 GCA_025356715.1 Bacteroidota bacterium | reverse complement strand
GGTGGGGCGTTTTCGCGGATGTTATCTACCGCTTCGTTAAGGCCGTCAATAAATTTTTCGAAATCTTCTTTGTATAAAAAGATTTTGTGTTTTTCGTAAGTAAATTTACCATCCTGACCAAAGCGTTTTTTGCTTTCGGTAATGGTTAAATAAAAATCGTTACCACGCGTTGCTTTTACATCGAAAAAATAAGTACGCTTTCCCGCTCTTACTGCTTTCGAAAATAAATCATCTCTGTCGTTCCTTTCAAATTTTTCTTGTTCTTCTGACATAATCTTTCAAATTTGTTCGCAACAAATATTATAAATTAATAATAAAGTTAAGTATGCTGTTGATAATTAGCCGATTTTGTTAATAGCGAGATTATTTAACAAATGGGCTTATTTTAGAATGTCACCTTCAATTCCATCTCTTTTCCATCGCGCAATATTTTTACGGGTACCGTATCTCCTTTTTTATGCTCCGCTAATCCTTTCATGTAATCCTGAATGTTATTTATAGGGGTTTTACCCATTTTAATAACGATATCTCCTTTTTTTATGCCTATAAAATCTAAAAATTTTGTTTTAGTTTCTATTATTTGATATAAATGGTCTAGTTTTTTAACAGGGATATTGTATTCGATTTCTGAAAGTTCTCCATCGTATTTTTGTCCGTAAATTAAACTGCTTAATAAAGAAAATAGAAATATGTAATTCAGATTATTTTTCATATTGAGATGTCTAAACATGACCGCTAACGGACCGCGAGCAGGCGTTAGTTTTTTGCTAATCCAAACTTAAACATTTAGCACCTAACACGAAAAAATTACGCTTGCTTGTTGTTAGGCGATCGTTTTTTTTGCTTTTGCAACAATGGTCAACACAGGTCTATTAAGTTCTGCTAATTCCCTCATTGTTGGAGCAAATGAAAGTTTAGCGTGTTCATAGTCGTAGTCGCAAAGCAATAATATAACGGGACCTTTGTTTTGCCAAATTCTTGAATAAGTTTGTATTTGACCTTGTGCTCTTTGAATTTCACCCGCACTAATGCCACCTCGTTTCATTTCAATTAAAATAGTATCATTGATTACAATATCTGCACGACCTCTATTTCCTAATGTTTTGTCGCCGATTGGAAATTCAGTTTTTATTGTTGCGTCAGGTAAAAGTTTAGTTAGATGTCTCGCGAGTCTGTCTTGATATTCGTATTCATAATAACAGCCTCTGGGATTCCAATTTTGAATTGCAAGAGCGAAGTCTGAAAACAGATTTGAATTACTACTTCCAATAACGGTAGTTATTTGTTGTTCCGTCTTTGCATTAATTACAAATTCATTATTTGGATTTGTAATTACAGTTATTAAGTCTTCTGAATATTTTGAGTTTTCACTTTGTTTGAAACCAAACAATTGTCGTAATTCATTTTTGATTCTTTGAAGTATTTTTGGGTTTTTATTGTATAGATATATAATAATGCCAAGACCAAGAATAATTGGAATCCAATAATAACTATTAGTGAACTTTTCAAATTTTCTAAAAGACACTAAATGTAAATTGAAATATTCAATTGGTTTACGAACAAAAACGGATACGTTTTGAAGTGCTTTCCAACCAACACCACCAAAGAATAAAAATTGCCCAAGTTTATATAAAGTTTCGTTTTGAGAGTTTGTTCTCGTTGTTTCTACAGTGTCTTTTAATGTGTCAAAATAAGTTTGAAGTTTTGATTTTGCCCTTTTAAAACTCCAGTTCCCCGTGTCGTCACGCCACGAACTAATAAGAGAAAGAAATAAAATAAGATTGAATATAAAAAAAGCAAAAGTTGAATAGAATGTAAACCAATCTTTTTTAATTTCAAATAGTATATCAAGTATTGGAGCAATAACCAAAACGAGTACCGAACCTAAAATAAAAAACTTCATTCGTTTGTCATATAAAGCACGGTCAATACTGTCAACTGCATTAAATAGTTTTGTTATTGCGGTTGTAGTTTGTGTAAAAGCTTGGTTTAAATTCTCTTTTGTTTTAAAGCCTTTTTTGGTTTCTTCATTACTCTCTGCTGTATTTATTGAAGTGGTTTCAATAACACTTTCGGAAACATTGTTTATAGCTTGTTCGGGAATTGGAGATGAAATGGTTTCTCTTTCGTTTTCAATAATGTTTTCGGTAGGATTGATGTTTGCTTTTGTTTTATTTTTTATAAAATAAAACAAAATGAGTAAACCTAAAACAACGCCACCAATTATTATATAGAGAATAGAGTTGTTTTCTTTTGGTTTCGGATTTTCCGTATTTGTTGATACAGCAATTTGATTACCTAAATTAAGATTATAGTTTAGTCTTTCATCTGTTATTTTGTCACCCTCGCCAACTATTTGATAGCTACCGTTTTCCATTTTAATTAATAAATACGAAGCATAATCTTTAGGACCTTTTTTAGAAGACACTTGTTTAGTGAAGTCGCATTTTATTATTCCGCTTTCGTATGAGGTAATTTGTATGTCAGAAACAATTGTCTGCTTAAAGTTTGGGGATTTATTTAAAGCCTTAGATTTTATTGATACACATTCATTGTTAGACCGTTCTTCGCAGTAGAATAGAAGTTTAGCAGAATATAAACTTTGTAATTTATTTATGTCGTGATTATTGAGAGCTTCTGTCCACTGATACACAACATTTTTAATATTTTCGGTGTCCGCTTGTGCATTTGCTTTATAGAATTGCGATAATATGAAAATTGAAATAATAATGATTTTTCTCATTGAATACTTGTCTTTGGGTTTAATTTTCCGTGTATGTTTTCTAAAATGACGCCTAACTTACTTATACCCGCCACGACATAGCGCATATACAACAATATTTTATGACTGAAATTAAAATCAACATAAAACCGGACTGTTCGACTATGGTAACATCATTGAATTGCAAATGCTAACTATTTAAAACGAAAATCATAATTATGAT
>JANXRU010000367.1 GCA_025356715.1 Bacteroidota bacterium | reverse complement strand
CTCCTTTTCGAGAGATATTAACTACAGGATACTCATCATAGGCGGGATGCCAAAAATACATATTAGCCATGGGATCGTTAAAACTCCAAGGGAATTTAGTAATCCACATTTCTTGATTTGGTTTGGCGAACAAATAATCAGCAGTTCTATTTTCAATTAATAAATCTGCCAAAAACGTTCGGTATTCTAAGTTTGTTACCTCTGTTGTTTCCATATAAAAAGATTGAACAGATATAGTATCTTTTTTGTAAACACATGAACCCATTGGAATTAGTGCATACTTATCTTTATTCAATTTTACGACCGCATCAATCATTTTCTTTTTTTCTTTTAATGCATTGGCTGTTTCTTCAGTTGTTAATACTGTTAAGCCTGTTTTAAAGTCATCTCTATCTATTGATCCAAAATCTTTTTGCTTATTAATTCGGAATATCGGCCTGAATCCGATAGTTGAAGAAGCTTTAGCAACTTCATCATTTACTACATCAATTTTACATTGTTCAAAATCACTATCCCAACTTCCCCCTTTTGATTTAATTGTTTTTGTTTTATTATCATAAACCATTTCAGATACATTTCCACTCATACAATAGAGACCATAATCATTGGGATTATAAGCATATACAGTAACTGAAAGGACGGTGTCTCCTAACATAATTCCTGCAGATGTATAAGCATTGGAATGTTTTTTAGGATCACATTTTATATTAGTGATTTGTAGCTGATTACTTCTTTTTTTAACACAAAAATTTGCCAAGTAGCATCCCATTTTATTTTGTATAGAATCTCTAGGCCATGGATATGAGCCTTTAAAACCGCCATGAGCTGCAAATTTCCACTCGCTTTCGAAGGGTAATCGTGCAACAATTGACGATTGATTTTTTAAGGGCAATTCGCTTAACCATTTGCAATATAATTCTGCGCCTTTAGGAGAAATGTTTACAACAGGGTAATCATTAAATCGTTTATCTGAAAAATACAAATCTTTTAAATAATCGTATTTAGTTGTGCCAATAGTATTAAGCCACAATCGTTGATTTGGTTTTGCAATTAAAAATTCTTGCTTTCTATCTTGTATTAACAAATCGAATAAAAATGTACGGTAATCTAAATTAGTTACTTCCGTATTTTGAATATAAAATGCGGCTGCTGTATCATCAATAGAACTAGATATTAAATAGTCACTAATTGGAGTAACCATACAATATTTATCCTTACTCTTTTTAGCCAACCAATTAATTATACGAGCTTTTTGTTTTTCATTTGCTTTAATTTCATTTTCGGTTAGTGTTGGAAATATATAATTAGAATCTTCTTGTTTTACCTTTTTTTCTATAGGAAAATATGCGGTGTTTTGTACTTCATGTTTCGGAGATTCATTTAATGAATTCACGTCTTGCTCCAAATTTACTGAAACGGTATTTACAGACACTGTATTTTTCTTATCTGCAACACTAACATTTGAATTGGAACCCATTTTTATTGGTTCACCCACAAAAGTAGGCTCTATCATTGGTATTACTGGCTTACTTTCGGTATTGAAGGATTGAGTAATTGACTGTGTTTTAAAATAAGTAAAGTAAATTATTGTTGGAATCCCAATTAAAAAAATGACAGTAATTAATTTTGTAATAATTGAATTATTAAATAATCCGACACCTACCGGTTTTACTGGTAATACTTGATTTGATATAGTTTCCATAAGTTCTTGGTTTTTAGGTTGATTAAAATCTAAATTTAAAAAGGCTTGACCTAGCAGGTTATCGAGCTCTTTATCAGAAACGTTATGGTTATTATTTGTTGACATACTCTGGTGTTTTAATTTTTTGTAATTCGGCATTTACATTCTCTGCCAATTGTTTTTTTAATCTGGCATAATAGGTTTTTAATTGGTTTTCGGGTTTCTTAACAAATTCTGATATTTTACTATATGGCATATCTTGTCCGCGCATCAGTAAGAGTATACGTTGCCAATCTTCAAATTTTTCTAACTCTTGTTGTAAAATGGTTAAATGCAAGTTTTGAATTGGCGGTTCGTCTTCGTTACTATTAACGGTATGATTATCTATTAAATCAACTTCATAATGATGGTTTTCAAAGGATTTATTATCTCTAAAATAATTACGTAAATAATTAATATGTGTTTTAAAGATAAAAGCTGATTTTTTTTGCTCTACATCAAATACATATTTATCGTTTACTTCTGCTATTTTATAAATGGTTTTTAAAACAATTGCCCATGCATCGTCCTGATCAATAGTATAGTTTTTACAAGTGTATGCTAGTAGCTTTTTAGCATAAACCTCATAAAGCTCCTTAACTACTTTATTATTTTGTTGTGTTGTGGTGTATGTTTCTTTTTCGAAACTCATAAATAACCTGCTTAAATACTATAACACCATTTGGTAACAGATTAATTACTAAGATAAATTGGATTTATTTAACCTAAGTATAAATAACAAAAGATGGTAATCAATAAAATACCAATAGCATCTAAAATAAACCCTACTTTAAACATATCTTTCATATCTATCCGTTTAGTGCCAAATACAATAGTGTTAGCTGCTGTAGCAACTGGCAACATAAAGCCTAAAGAAGCAGCAAAAGTAGCCGGAATCATCAATAAAAGTGGCGGCAAATCTAAATCTTTTTGTAGGGAAATCATAACTGGTATCGCTAATTGGATGCTAGCAATATTTGAGGCAAATTCACTAATAATAGTAACGATGACACAAATACCAAAAATGATAAATATAATATGAATACCTTTTAAAGCCGTTAAACAATGAGCCAACCAATCACTTAATCCAGATACATCAAAGCCATAAGCCAACGCAAAACCACTACCAAACATTAAAATAATATCATAGCGTATCTTTTTAGCATCCTCCCATTCTAATAAAGCTTCGCCTTTGTTTTTTTTACTTGGTATTAAAAATAATAATAATGCTGCTGCAATAGCCACGGTAGCATCATCTACTAATTTTGGATTAGCAAATAAGTGATTCCAACCCTTAAACGTAAATGTTTCGAAAGCAATGTCGGAGCGGGTAAACCACAAAATCATGCAGGCAAAAAACAATGCACTTATCCATTTTTCTTCATAAGAAAACTTCCCTAATAACGTGTAATTATTTTTAAAATGATTTTTACTAATATTCGTTATCGTTACTTTTTTACGGAGGTAATAAAACCGTAAAACAAAATAGGTACAAGTTAAAAATAGCGCTGATAAAGGAAATCCAATAGAAGCCCATTTTAAAAAATTCAAATCATTTAGTAAGGGAAAGGCTTCTTTATAGGCTTTAAAAAAATACATATTAGGTGGCGTGCCAACAGGAGTAGCCATTCCGCCAATAGTAGCCGCAAAAGCAAGTCCTAATAAAATAGCGGCTGAAAATCTGTTTTTACTTTTCTCGCCATGTATAAATTCATCTGTTTCGCTAATAAGAGCCATCACAGCGCCAAACAACATCATGGTTGTAGCTGTGTTTGATATCCAATTGCTAATTAAATATGTCGAAATCATCACACCTAATAAAATATGATGTGGTTTGGTACCTACAATGGATAATATTTTAATGGCAATACGCTTATGTAAATGCCATTTTTCAATTGCAAATGCTAACATAAAACCACCTATAAATAAAAAGATAATACTATCGGTGTATTGTTGAGCAACAGATTTAGTATCAGCAATACCTAATAGTGGCATAAATAAAAATGGAACAAGAGCTGTTACTGCTAAATGAACCGCCTCGGTAAACCACCAAATACTCATCCATACGGCAACACCGGCCATTAAGGATACTTTAGGATTTGCAGGATCTAAGTTTGTAAACAACCAAATGCAAATTGCAACAAGTGGCCCTAAAAGTATATAAATATATCTTGATAAATATTTTGGTGTCATGTAATTAACAAATTTAAGATTTTAACTTTACCAAAAAATTTAAAATTGGTATGAGAATTATTTTTATGGGCACTCCCGAATTTGCAGTAGCAAGTTTAGATATATTATTACAAAACAATTATCATATTGTTGCTGTTGTAACTGCACCTGATAAGCCTGCTGGTCGTGGACAGCAAATACAACAATCGGCTGTAAAAAAATATGCTGTAGAAAAAGGGTTGACGATTTTACAACCAGAAAAATTGAAAGATGAGCAATTTATTAAAGAATTAAAAGCCTTAAACGCTGACTTACAATTTGTAGTTGCTTTTAGAATGTTACCCGAAGTTGTTTGGAATATGCCCTCATTAGGCACATATAACTTACATGGATCCTTATTACCAAAATACCGTGGAGCTGCTCCTATCAATTGGGCCATCATAAATGGAGAAAAAGAAAGTGGCGTTACTACGTTTAAATTAAAACATGAAATAGATACTGGTAATATGCTGTTTCAAGCAAAAATACCTATTACACCAACAACCAATGCAGGTGAGCTTCACGACAGCTTAATGCACCTCGGGGCAGATTTAATTTTAAAAACAGTAAAGGCTATTGAAAGTGGTGATTATAAATTGTTACCACAAAATGATACTGAAATAATTCACGCACCAAAGTTATTTAAAGAAACTTGTAAGATCAATTGGAATCATTCCGTTGAAAAAATCAATAATTTAATCCGCGGCTTATCACCTTATCCAACCGCTTTTACAGAATTTCTAGATAAAAAAAATCAAGTAGTTGGCATAAAAATTTATAAAGCAGAAATTGAAATTTCATCACATACATTATCAATTGGCGATGTTTTAACTGACGGTAAAAACAACCTGAAAGTAGCTTGTAGCAACGGCTTCATTAGTATTATAGAATTGCAAATAGCAGGAAAAAAGCGAATGTTAGTGAATGAATTTTTACGCGGATTTAAAATAGATTCTGCTTTAAGATTTATTTAATATCTGTAATTGGTACATATATATATGTATAAATAAACACTACCCTCTTAATACCTATTAATGAAGAAAATGAGTTAATAGTTGGTTCAAAAAGCCTTATATGATAGCGTTACAGCCTACACTTATTAACAAAACGCCAATTTATAAACAAAATGAGCACTTTTCGGCACTTATCATTTGACAAATAGGGATTTGCTTATACATTTGTTACATAATTAATTTAAATAATTTAACCCTTAAAAACAAACAACATGAACAAAGCAGAATTAATCGAAGCAATTGCAAACACAACTAAATCAACTAAAGCTGATGCAGGTCGTTCTTTAGATGCTACTATCGAAGCAGTAGCAAAAGCATTAAAAAAAGGTGATCGTATTTCTTTAGTAGGATTCGGTTCTTTTTCAGTAGCTAAACGTGCTGCACGTACTGGTCGTAACCCTCAAACTGGTAAAGAAATTAAAATTGCTGCTAAAAAAGTAGTTAAATTTAAAGCTGGTACTGAGTTAGCAACTAACGTTAACAAAGGAAAATAATTAGGAAACTAATTAACACTGAACCCTCAAGCATTGCTTGGGGGTTTTTTGTTGTGTCATACTGAACTTGTTTCAGCATCTCAAATGCAACTTATTTAATCCTGATTATAGCAAGGAGGCCCTGAAACAAGTTCAAGGTGACTAAACGGAACCTCGATAACTCTATAGTGATGGTTATGCGTTTTTTTACTCATTTAAAATCATAATTGTCAATGTCATCTACGTTCTAATATTTGAATATTAAATAGTACTTTTATAACAGATGATAAACCGTCAACAAATAGAACCATACTCCAAACTCGAGTTACTTGCCAAACAAGTGGTTGAGGGTTTTATTACAGGTTTACATAAAAGCCCCTTTCATGGTTTTTCAGTAGAGTTTGCCGAACACCGCATTTACAATAGCGGAGAAAGCACTAAACACATTGATTGGAAACTGTTTGCTAAAACAGATAAACTATTTATTAAACGATATGAAGAAGAAACCAATTTGCGATGTCAATTTATTATTGATACCTCGCAATCTATGTTATTTCCTTTAGAACAAAAAAAGGATGGGACACTTAATAAATTATCTTTTTCGGTTTATGCTGCTGCTGCTTTATTTGAATTATTAAAACACCAACGTGATGCTATTGGATTAACGTTATTTGATGCAGAAGTCAATAAACATTTTCAAGCAAAAAGCAATCCGACTCAACAAAAGATTATCTATAGCGAATTAGAAAATTTATTAGAACAAAAAACTTTTTCCGAAACCTCTTCAACGGATTCAGCTAAAGCCTTAAATCAAGTAGCCGAAATTATACATAAACGTTCTTTAGTGGTTATTTTTAGTGATATGTTCGAAAATCAAACACATTTAGATTCAATTTTTTCTTCTTTACAGCATTTGAAATATAAAAAACATGATGTTATTTTATTTCATGTAACAGATAAAAAATTGGAATTAGATTTTGAATTTGAAAATCGTCCACATCATTTTATTGATATTGAAACGAAAGAAGAAATAAAATTGAATCCAACCGAAGTAAAGGAAATGTATTTGCAAAAAGTAACAGAATATGCTGATGCATTGAAACAAAAATGCGGGCAATATAAAATTGATTTTATTGAAGCTGATATTAATAAGGGGTTTAATGCGGTATTACAGGCGTTTTTAGCAAAAAGAAATGCTTTATTGAAATTGAGGTAGATTCTCTAGTGCTCCTCCATTTTATCTAAAATTCTATATTATAAGCTATAGTAAAATCTTAAAATTAATAAGGGTCATGTAACTAAATTATTTCTTAAACTCAATTTAACAACTTTGTAAAAGTAGATTAAACCTTTAACTTTACAAGTATATATATTCCTTTATAATATATCCGTAAATTAACTCATTATGCAAAAAAGATTCTCGCTCATCGTTACATTAATTTTCCTTAAACTTTTTGTTTATTCTCAGAGTGTTGATTCTTTAAAAATTTTACTTAAAGCAGCAACTAATGACACAACGCGTTGCAATATCCTTTCTGAATTAATAGAAAACGAAAACGATGATGCTATTTGGCCAACATATAATGATCAAATAAAAAAAATCTGTGAAAACTATTTAAGTAAAAACCCTAAAAATGATGGGCTGAAAAAATATTACCTCAATCGTTTATCTTATTCTTTAAATAATATTGGTTTTTTAGCAAGCAACCAAAATAACAATTTAAAAGCATTAGAATATTATTTAAAGAGTTTAAACATTCAAGAAGAAATTAATGATAAAGAAGGTATTGCTGTTTCATTAAATAATATTGGCGCTATCTATATCAATCAAGGTAATACTAAAAAAGCTTTGGAATTTTACTTAAAAAGTTTGAAAATATTTGAAGAAACGAATAAAAAAGAAGAAATGACTAATTCTTTGAATAATATTGGATTAATTTATAAAAACCAAGGGAACATTCCTGAGGCTCTAGATTATTATCACCGAAGTTTAAAGATAAAAGAAGAAATTAAAGATGAAAAAGGGATTGCTAATTCTTTCGGAAATATTGCTGGCATTTATGAAGCAGAAGGAGATATTGTGAACGCTCTAAATTACAATTTTAAAAGTTTAAAAATTAGAGAAAAAATTAATGACAAAAATGGAATTGCTAATTCGTTAAATAACATTGGAGCTATTTATAAAAATAAAGGGGAAATTAATAAAGCTTTTACATACTTTACGAAAAGTTTAAAAATTGCAGAAGAAATTAAAGACAAAAGAGGAATTGCATATTCATTAAATAATCTTGGTAATATTTATCAAAACCGAAATGATTTTTCAACAGCATTAAGTTATTTCCATAAGAGTTTAAAAATTCGAGAAGAAATTAATGATAGAAAGGGTATAGCCTACTCTTTAGATAATATTGCTTTGGCATTATTTAACCAAGGTAACATTTCTGAAGCTAATGTGTTTGGTGAAAACAGTTTGAAAATAGCACAAGAGTTAGGCTTTCCAGAAAACATTCAGTCTGCAAGTTTAAGGTTATCTAAAATATATAGTGTAACTAAAAATTGGAACCGAGCTTATCAGATGCATGTTCTTTACAAACAAATGAGTGACAGTATTAGTAATGAAAAAAATCGTAAAGCCTCCATTCAAAAAGGGTTTCAATATGAGTACGATAAAAAAGCAGCTGCGGATAGTGTGCGTTCCGTTGAAGAGCATAAAGTGTTTGATGCACAAATGAAACAAGAAAAAACACAAAGAACAGCTTTGTATATTGGAATTGGCTTAATTGCGCTATTTTCTTTATTTATGTATAATCGATTTAGAGTAACCCGTAAACAAAAATATATTATTGAAGAACAAAAAGGAATTGTTGAAAAACAAAAACATTTAGTTGAAGTACACTCCAAAGAAATTTCGGATAGTATTAATTATGCTGAACGAATACAACGAAGTTTATTAGCTAGTAAGGACCTATTAAATGAAAATTTAAAGGAGTATTTTGTATTTTTTAAACCAAAAGATATTGTGAGTGGAGATTTTTATTGGGCAAGTAAACTATCCAATAATCAATTTTTGTTAATCACAGCAGATAGCACTGGACATGGTGTACCAGGAGCAATCATGAGTATGTTAAATATTTCTTGTTTAAAAGAATCTGTTAAGGAAGGATATATAGAGCCATCAAAGATTTTAAATAATACACGTCAACTCATTATTGAAACTCTAAAAAAAGATGGAAGTAAAGATGGCGGTAAAGATGGAATGGATTGTAGTTTAATTAGTTTTGATTTTAATAATAACCAACTTACCTATTCCGCAGCTAATAATCCAATTTGGATTGTTAGAGAAAAAAGCCTAATTGAATTTAGCCCAAATAAAATGCCAATTGGTAAGCATGAAAGAGATACGATTTCCTTTACTCAACATACAATTGATTTACAAAAAAATGATATGATATACACGTTTACAGATGGTATGTCTGATCAGTTTGGTGGGCCAAAAGGGAAGAAGTTTATGTATAAACAATTAAAAGATTTACTAATTTCTATTTCACAATTATCCACTGAAGTTCAACAAGAAAAATTAAACTTAGCGTTTTTAAATTGGAAAGGTAAATTGGAACAAATAGATGATGTATGTGTAATTGGAGTAAGAGTTTAATACCAAAATGATTTCAAAAAATCGGTATTAATTATTAAATTCCAACCATTTTTTGTTTCTCAAAATCCCATACTTTAAGTTTAAAACAAGCGATAATATCTTTTGGCTTCAAAGATGTTTTTTTCGCCTTCTGTAACTCTGGAATAGCAGCCATTACCTCTGGTAATCGATAAAATGGAATACGAGCATTTAAATGATGTATGTGATGGTAGCCTATATTTGCAGTTACCCAACGAAATATCAAACTCAATTCCATATAACTTGACGAATCTAACGCTGCACCTTCATATGTCCATTCTTCATTTCCTACAAAAGTAACAGATGGAAAATTATGCTGAGCATAAAACAAATAAGCCCCCATGGCACCAGAAATAAAATGAGGGATAACACAAAATAAAATCCATGTATGCCAACCTAAATAATAAAACACTATAAACTGATAAGCAAAATGCAAAACTAATGCTACAAGTGAATCTATATGCTTACTAAAGCGATTAACGATAGATTGTATACACATACCGTGTAAAAAAGCAAAAATGTATCCAAATAAAATGGTGATAGGATGGCGTATAAACAAATAATACCTTTGATCAGATTTACTTAATTTTTCAAATTTTTGTTTAGTAACAATTGGGTATGAACCAATACTAGCACTATATAATTTAGAATTATTTTTATGATGATAGTCGTGGCTTCTACTCCAAATACCGGTTGGAGCTAATACATAAAAACCAAATAGTGTAAAAAGCATGGTTGCTAAAGGCGATTTATCTAGGATAGCCTTATGCTGATGATCATGATAGATAACAAATAAACGAACAATTGTAAAACCAGCACAAATACTACAAAATAGCTTAAGTGTCCAATGAAAATTATAAACAGTTCCAATTAAAAAGGCAATTAAAATAAACAACGTAGAAATTGTAAAAAACCAACTTTTAATTCTATTTTCTTTAGCAAATGGCCGAGTTGCTAATATGAGTTGTTTTCCTTGTAACATGATATGCTGTAAAGATATTATCTTAACTGAATTTCAGCAATAAAATAAGCTAATTTTTAAGGCTTCCTATAATTTACCAATTTCAACAATTTTGAATTCAGTTCTTCTATTGATAGCATGTTCCTCTTCTGAACACGTTACATCACTTTTACAGTGATTCAATAGTTTTGTTTCTCCATAACCAATTGCTTTTAATCTAGTTTTAGCAATACCTTTTCCTATCATATAATCTACTGCTGCTTTAGCACGTTTTTGAGATAGTGTTAAATTATAAGAATCTGTACTTCTCGAATCTGTATGAGAACTTAATTCAATACTTAAGTTTTTATTTGAATTTAATACGGAGATAACTTTATCTAAAATATTAACGCCTGCTGCATCAATTTTATAATCTCCATACGCGTAATACAAACTTTCAACAATGGTTATAGCAGCTTGCTTTTCCTTATTTTTCATTTCCAATACCTGTAACCAAGGATCATCAACTGTAAAATCTCCAAATGCCGTTTTATCCACATCTAATAGCTCAAATACAAATTGCCCATTTTTGTTACGTTTAATTTCACGATACACCCTACCCCTCGAATCAGCCACCAATATTTTAGTAATACTACTAAAGCGAGGGTCAGATTCGTCTATACTAAATACATAATTCTTATCGGCAGATAAGTTTTTGAAATCGAATTTGCCTTTTTCGTCCGTATTTATGTTTTCAACAGCCGCCGTATTATTGGAAATTGAAACTTTAGCATTAGTTAACGCCTTATTATCTTGATCATACAAATAACCATGCAAATTCATAATTAATTCTGCATCATTAATTGTTAAATCTTCAATAACTGATTTATCTGTGCTTAAAATTGCAAACTTAAATTTACCGTTAGAGCCTGAAGTACCTAATTTCACTTGCTTACCAGATTTGTTTGTTAAAATAATTTTTGAATTTTCAGGAATATCACTATCCTCAAATGATAAGGTGTAATTCTGATCAACTGGTAAATTTCTGAAAGCAAAGGCACCAAACTCATTGGTTGTTGTTTCTTCTACAACATCACCAAATTCATTTTTAATGGACACTTTTTTATTTGCAATCGGTTTACTAGGGCTTTCACCATACAATAAATTACCAGCTAAGCTTAAATCATCATCGCTAAATAAATCAGGCATTCCATTAGGGTTAATCGGTAAATTTTTAAATACAAACTTTTTATCATTGCCGTCTTTATGAGTAATTCGCATGATATTACCATTTTTATCAGCTAAAAAATATCTGGTTTTATTTTTCAATGTAGTATTTGTTTCATCAACTTCTGCCATATAACTTTTTTCAACATCTAAATCTTTAAATGCAAAATAACCATTTTCATTCGTTCGTGTAGAATCCAAATACATCCCTTTATCATCTAACAAATAAACTTTCACACCTTTAGCAGGATCAGAAGATTTTTCGGTTAACAATACGATGCCATCAACAGTAATGTTTTTATTAGTGTATTTAAATGAGTAAATATCGTCACTACCTTTACCACCTATTTTATTTGAAGAAAAATAGCCTGTGCTATCAGTTGCAAACACTACTCCAAAATCATCAGAAGTACTATTTAAAAACAACCCTTCATTACGATTTAATAACCATCTTCCTTCAAGTGTTTTTGCAGAAAAAATATCTAAATCACCAAATCCAGGTAATCCATTGGATGAGAAAAACAAAACACCATCTTTTCTAATAAAAGGAAATAATTCATCTCCACTAGTATTAATATCAATTCCCAGGTTAACGGGCTTGTCCCATGAATCGCCATTTCGCTTACATGACCATAAATCTTGTCCACCTTGTCCACCTGGCATATCTGATGCGAAAAAAAGTGTATTTCCATCAGCACTAATACTAGGATGTGCGCAAGAGAAGTCATCATTATTATATTGAAACGAAATTGCTTTGTTCCATTTTTTTCCTGAAGCTGCCGAAATATAAATTTTTGCTCTATTAACGAAATTCTTATTTTTTTTATTAACTATATAATTAATTCGCGTAAAATAGGCTGTTTTACCATCACCTGAAAAAGAAATTGGTCCGTCGTGAAACGCAGTATTCATCGAACTAGAAAACGATTTTGATTTAGAAAAAGAATTGTTTTTTATTTCACTTGAATATAAATCTAAAAAAGGTTGATTATTTGTTCCTGATTGTTCAAAATCGACTATGTCATTTACCTTCTCTCCAACATACACTAATTGATTATTATATAATGTAGGGCAAAATTCTGCTCGTTTAGTATTGATGGCTTCAATATTTTTAACTTCGTATTCCTTTGGTTTGCTTTCCCAATATTTTATTTCCTGACAAGATTTTATAGCATTTTTCGCTTTACTATCTGTAGGCATCGTTTCTAAATATGCAAAAAATTGATTTAATGCCTCCAAGTGTTTATAGTTACTTTTTAAAACATTACCATAATTATAATACGCATCCGCAGGCGCTTTACCAAGAGCAATAGCTTCTTTATAATACGTTTCCGCTTTACCATATTCATTCAAAATACGGTAACAATCTGCTAATTTAATAAGCGCATCCTGTTTAGAATCAGAATTTTTCTTAATTGCTTTTTCATAAGCAGGAATGGCTTTTGCGTACCTCAGCTTTTCGAAATATTGATCAGCTTTTTTCTTTTGCGCAAAAGCAATACTAGCGCTGAAAGTTAAAGTGATTATGATGTATTTAGTTAAATTCTTCATAAATAGTTAGTGGAAATGTTTTTATAAATAACGGGGCGATAACATTTTTGCTTTAGTTGTATTGAAATCAAAACCAATCATAATTTCATGTCCAGAGCCTAAAAGCTTTTGAGTTCTATTAATACTTACATCATAAGCATATCCTATTCGTAATTTTTCTGTAACATAAACCTGAAATAAACCACCAATGGTGCTTTCGCCTTTATAGAATGCACCTAACCAAACTCTTTGTTTAATTAAAAAATTGGCATTAAGATCTCCTGTTGTAATTCCTTTCACATTTTTAATCATGATTGTTGGATTAAAAACAACATTTTCACTTAATTTAAACCCTTTACTAATAATGAAAAACAAATGCGTATTCAAATTATAATTTAAATTATATGTTGTTGGTGTATTAATCACATTTATACTTTCGCTATATATTTTTGCGCCATTAAGATGGGTTGCACTGATACCACAATAAAAAGAATTCGATTTCAAAAATAAACCAGCATCAACATCCACAATCGTATGTTGCGCTTGTGGAATATAATTCGAAGGTCCTTCATTGGGATTTTGATAAGATATTTTACTCCAATCAAAATTATAACTTACAATACCACCTCTTAAGCCAAAAGATAATTTTAATTTATTTTTAATAGGTAAAATGTAGGCAAAGCTACCATATACGCCTACAGTCTTCTTCGGTCCAATTTGATCTGCATAACCACTCAATCCTAAACCAATGCGCTTCTTTTTTAAAGGACCATGTAAACTAAATGCCTGAGTACGTGGAGCTCCATCAAACCCACTCCACTGTTGCCTGATATTAACAACGGCTGATAAGGCATCTCTACTTCCAGCATAAGCTGGATTAATAACCATTTGGTTAAATTGGTATTGACTAAACTGCGGATCCTGCTGAGCAAAGCCTACTGCCGTTAATACTAATGCGATACTTGTAATTATTTTCTTCATTTTCTTTATTTACAAATCTTTGTTTTAAAATACAACATTGGATTTTTATTTTCTAATTTTCTGTTTATTGTTTTAATTCGTAATCTCTACCCAACTTTTTATATAATCTTTTCCATCATTAAAATTAATGACATAAAAATAAGTTCCATTTGGCACGGACGCTCCATTTACTTTACCATTCCATACATTATTAACATTATTATAATTGGTTGTCTCAAATAGTTTATTACCCCATCTGTTATAAATTGAAACTTTATTATTACTGAATTGATCAATATTTCCGATATAAAAAACATCATTCAAACCATCGTCATTTGGCGAAAATGCATTATAAACTATTAAGGCACAATCATTATCTACATTAACTGTGAAATTTATATCAGAACTACAACCACTAATGCTAATAACATTTACGGTATATATGGTTGATACAATTGGCTTAACAATCATTGTATTTGGTATTGAATTTAAACTCCAAGATGGCACAGCCCCCCCAATGACAGATAGTACGGCAGAAGTACCTGCACAAACTAAACTTGGTGAGGCAACTGGTGTAACTGATGAAACACTATTAACATTAACGGTTACAGGATTAAAAAAGATACAGCCATTTGAACCTTGCCCGAATGCAGTATAAGTAGTAGTAGCATTAATCACCACATTTTGAACTTGGCCTAATAAGGAGCCAGGTTGCCACAAATAGTTTATTGAATTACCTGTAGCCGATAAATTAATGGTTTGACCTGCGCAAGCAACCGTAGGGCTTGCAAAAGCTGATATTGTAGGTAAGGGCAAAATATTTAAAGATATAAAAGCAGTATCCTTACATCCACCTCCATTGCCCCCTATAACACTGTATGTATTAGCAAAAAATGGTTGAACAATAATAGTGTTTGTTGTGGCTCCAGTTGACCATTGATAATTATTTGCACCTGAAGCTGTAATAGTCATTGTGTATCCTTGACAAACATTTATTGAAGGAGAACTTATACTAATTGTTGGTGTTACAATAATATTAACTGCTGTTGTAGCAGTCCCAGTACAACCAAATGAATTACTACCAGTAACCGTATAAATAGAACTAGTTGTAGGAAATAAAGTAATTGTATTGGTGTTTGCTCCCGAACTCCAACTATAAGTCGTTGCTCCACCCGCTCCTATCAAAACTGATTTACCAGTGCAAACCGTTGAACTTGATGGAGATATACCTACAATGGGAACACTAAAGACTGTGACACTCAATGTTTTTGTATTAATACATCCAAAAGAGCCAGAACCAGCAATTGTATATGTAATAGGACCAACAACAGTAGGCGTAAAGTTAATAACAGCTCCCGAAAGTGAAGATGGATTTAAGGTATAAGTTGTGCCACCAGAATTTGAAAATGTAACCGCTGAACCAATACAAATCGTATTAGTATTTACTGTTGATAAAATAGAGGGAGGCGTAATAACATTTACACTACCTGTAGTTGTAGCAGAGCAACCCTGAGCGCTTAAGCCAATAACACTATAGGTTAATGATGAACTTGGAGAAACCGTAAAGGTTGATAAATTAATACCTCCTGGATTTGTAGTATAATTTACTGCTCCAGATAAAGTAATGGTATTTGTTTTTCCCGCACACATATTAGCATTTGCAGGAGTTACTGTAATGGTTGGTGTTGGGTTTACGGTAACTGATAAAATTTTTGAAGATAAACATCCATTTAAATCTATTACATTGATAGTATAATTTGATGTAGGTATAATAGTTGGCGTAACATTTATAGATGATAAGTTAGAACCTGTACTCCATGAAAAGGTATAAGTACTTCCTGTTCCTCCGCTTGCTGATACTATCAATGAAGTTGAATTACCTATACAAATAGTAGGATTACTAATAATAGTATTTAAAATGATAGCTGATGGCTGAGTAACTACTATACTATTAGTAACAGAGAGCCCACAACTATTAGTAACAATACAACTATAAGAACCTGCGCATAAACCAATGGCTAATGAACTTGAACTTGAAGTACCTATCCAGCTATACGTAAAAGGAGCTCCGCCTGAGGCATTAACCACTGCTGAACCATTACATAAACCAAAACATAATGGATTAGTAACGCTAGAACTCGCTACTGGAACAACCGTACAAGAACTTGTACTTAGTTTACTAATAAATGCATCGTTAGATCCTGTGGAGGTTAATATATTCGTTCCTGCATTGGGATCAAAATCAGCAGAACCACTAAAGAAACCTGTTGTATAAATATTGGAAGATCCATCAAGAGTGATCGAATAAGCTTGGTCAGATGCGGAACCTCCCATAGATTCTGACCATAAAAAATTACCATTAAAATCTAATTTTGAAACAAATATATCTTCCATTCCTACGGTTGATAAATTAAATACTGCAGCACTTGGGTCGAAATCTGAAACCCCAAAATAATAACCCGTCGTATAAATGTTATTTGAAGCGTCTATCGCAATAGAATTTCCAGCTTCATTATTTGTTCCACCAAAACCTTTAGCCATTAAAAAACTACCCGAAGCACTTAATTTTAATACAAATACATCGTAACTACCTGCACTAGTTAAATTAAAAGTGGTGGCACTTGGATCAAAATCAGCTACTGAGTTAAAATAACCTGTACTATAAATATTGTTAGAAGCATCAATTACTATGGAAGATGGCACATCATCTGAACTACCTCCCATGTTTTTTGCCCACATATAATTTCCCAAGGCATCTAACTTTAAAATAAAAATGTCATTATTTCCAGCAGATGTAAGATTTACAACTGCAGCACTTGGGTCAAAATCAACCGTTCCAAAAAAGTAACCTGCTGTATATACACTTCCGGTTCCATCTATAGAAATGCAAGTACCTTGATCTCCATTAATAGAACCCAAACTTTTAGCCCACATGAAATTACCATTAATGTCTAGTTTTGAAATAAAGCCATCGTCAGCACCATTTGAATTTAAAGTAAATGTAGAAGCGCTTGGATCAAAATCACAATTGACTTGAAAAGAACCTGTAGTATAAACATTTCCTGTACCATCAACCGTAATAGATTTTCCAACATCACTACCAGTTGAACCAAAATTTTGAGACCAAATATAACTTCCACTGGAATTTAATTTCAAAACAAAAACATCATTAACACCTATTGAGGTTTTATTAACTATCCCTGCACCTGGGTCAAAATCAACTGCGGACTGGAAAGAACCAACTACGTGAACATTACCAGATGCATCGAGTTTTAATGAACTACAAAAATCATCCAATGAGCCACCTAAACTTTTTGCCCAAACAAAATTTCCAGAAATATCTAATTTCGAAATAAATGCATCAGTTCCTCCATTCGACGTTAAAGTATAGCTTGAAGCGCTTGGATCAAAATCGGCAGTTCCTGTAAATGTACCTACTGTGTATAAATTCCCTGAGGCATCAATAGCATTTTTAATACCACGTACAATACCGCTACCACCAAAATTTTTAGCCCAAACAAAATTTTGCCCAGAACTTATAAAGTTCGATAGGAATAATATGAAGATGATGATTTGTGTTTTCATTTAATTTATTTTCCTGTTACTTCAACCCAGCCTTTTTTGTAACCAGTACCATTGTTTAATTCTATGACATAAAAATATGTACCATTTGTAACAGTGCTTCCATTTGGAGTTTCTCCTTTCCATGCATTGTTTTTATTATCATAATTGGTATAACTTGCTAATTTATTTCCCCATCGGTTATATATAGTAACTGTATTGTTTGGAAATTGATCAATATCTTCAATAACCCAAGTATCATTTATTCCGTCGCCATTTGGCGTAAAACTGGTAAATATTTGTATCTGACAAGGATCTGGATTAGCAGTAATTGTAAAACTAAAACCAACGGAGTCAACGGCTATTCCATTTACATTGTCATGATCATTAAATGCTTTTACAGTCACCGAGTAAATACCAGGCGCTAAACTATCTACCATATTACAATCATAATTTGTTCCTGGACATAAAGAAGATGGCGTCCAAAAATAGACAACATAACAAGTATCATAAGGCTTGGAATTTAGAACTAAATTTATTTTCCCATCCTTTTTTTCAAAACAACTTTCATTAGAAGAAAAGGCTGTTAAGTTTAAACCAATAATTCCAACGATATCAGGTTGCAAAAATCCTTGTGTTAATATATTTGAACCATTAGTGATAGTGGTAATCATTGGTTCGCCTATATTATAAAAAATATCGATGGTATTAGTTCCAGAACTCACTGAGCCACTACCGCCAGCAGAATTTATAACCTGAGGTGTTGTGGTTTGAGCAAAAGACCCAAAGCATAAAATCAAAAATAAAAAAGTTAATTTTTTCATATTTTATTCGATTACAATATAATTAAATGGAAAAGTTAATGACGGAGGGACTATAGTTGCGGCCGTATTATTTCTAAGAGTAATGTTGAATGAACTTGCAGTAATATTTGAAACAAAATAGGTTAAATTACCAAGATCGGTAGGTGAAATCACTATTACAGTTGGGATAATTTGATATGTTTTACCAAAATTAACCTTAAATGTAATAATGCTATTTGCATAGACAGAACTTACTGAAGTAACTGTACAAACAGCTAATAAACTTCCTTTAACGTCAGTGCAATTAGCCGTTGAGAATGTAGCACCGCTAAACGAAATACTAGTAGAAACCGTAGTTACACTTATTGTACTTAAACTTTGTTTGGATTTAATATGCCCATCTTCTAAATTCAAAGCTACATTACTGCTTCCTGATACTGTTGGACCACATACAGCATGAATGGCAGCTCCAGTTCCTAAAGTAATTGCCATAACGGCATCTGCCGAATTACCTGTATTTGCTAATTCAAATCTACCAGCAATTCCAGTCTGAGTATTTGTTTTAGACCCAAAAATACTTGGACCTACACTTGTGTTATTTCCATAAACGCCAGCAGATAAACTAAAAGTGTTATTTGACAAACCATAAACTCCATGAGATGCAACTGCGGTATTTGTTGAACTATTTGATGCGTAAACAGATGCCACATCGTCTCCTACACCACCATTAACTGATAATTTATAACCAGGATTAGTAACTCCAATACCAACACGACCAGTAATTGTATTAAAATCCATAACATTTAAAGGTGTTCCATTGTTTTCGTTTACTAAACTCATGTGAGCGATTGAACTTACATCAAAGTACCATTCTAGTGCCGGTTGATTTCCATGCCCTAAACGCAATTGAGCGCCAATATTATTTGTAATATGCAATGATGAAGCTGGTTTAGTAGTTCCTATACCAACATTAACTCCTGGAGAAATTGCTCCTAATATAATCGCATTGTTTGTATCTACCTTTGCATTATATCCAATAGCTGTAGCGTTAATTCGCTGTATAGCTGACCCCAAATCAGCATTTGCACCTAAAAAAGTATTATTATTTGCTGTAGTATTATTAAGCCCTGAGTTATATCCAGCAAATAAATTATAATTACCTGTTGTATTATTAAATCCTGAATATCCTCCTATAATTGAGTTATAGCTACCAGTTGTTGCTTTACCAGCATTTGATCCAAAAAATGAATTATTTACTGCATTGGCTGCTGCTTGACCTGAATTAACACCAAAATAACTATTATTAGATGTCGTTCCCGTACCTACAGATTGACCTGCATTATAACCCACAAATGTATTTGCAAAGTTATTAGGAGTAATTCCAGTTCCTGTATTTGGCCCTAAACTTGTGTTTGACCCCAATGGTTCGAAACTTATTAAATTTGCTACTTGAAACATATTATTAGGAGTAGTTGTGCCAATACCTACTTTATCAGTTAAAATAGTTGGATAAATATTAGTTAAGGATTTTGTCCAAACACTTGGTAATAATGCTAAATTAACTGAATTACTTGCCACACCAGACGTTAATGTTGAACCAGTCAAAGATAAAGTTTGAGTTGGAATGACAACTGAGCCACCACCAGGATTTAATGAAATTGTATTAACGTTTATAGATAAAAATTGAGTTGGGCCTGCTGGTATATTAATCGTTTGATTTGGGTAAGCACCAGAAATAAATCCGCTACCAGTTACGACTAAAGTAGGTGTTACTGCACTAACCGTATAACTGGCAGGCGTACCCGTAACAATAACATTTGTTCCTGAAATAATAGACGTGACAGGTAAAGTAACTGTATTACCCCCAAGCCCATTCAATGTTAATGAATTTGAATTAACACTTAAACTGTGAGTTGGCAAAGGTATAGAGTTACCGGAGCTTAAAGTTAAAGATCCAGAACCAACACTTAATGTTTGAGCAGGAACACTAACTGTAAAATTATTTCCTACTGATGGAGTTACAACAGCCATACCTGTGCCTATTATAGTAGGTGTTATGGCTGGAGCCGTATTGATAATAGTTCCAGAAGAAATTGAAATCCCTGTGCCACCAACATAAGAAGTTCCAGTCGCTAAAGTAACAGTAGCAATGGAAGTACCATTTTGAAGCAAATTAATATTAGATCCTCCCTGCGATAAACTATAACTTGGTAAAGCAACTGTATTACCATTACTAATGGATAAAGAACCGCTACCTATAGCTAAGGTTGGATTTGGTACACTAACAGAAAACACATTTCCAGTCGTTGGAGAAACTACTGCCAAACCCAAACCTGTTATTGTGGATGAACTTGAAGAGCCTGTGTTAGAAATAACACCAGATGCAATTGAAATACCAGTACCAGCAGAATATGAAGGAACAGAAATATTATATATTCCAGAAGAAGGATTAGTAATTGTATTTGGAGAGTTTATTGTAATTGTAGGATTTGAACTTGAATTTCCTGACGTTTCAGCATATAGTGCATAAGGTACGCTCATCAATTGCTGAGTTCCAACTGAAGAATAAGATGTTCCTCCTGCAGGATCTATTAATGTTTCTACAAAATAAATTCCAGTCGACCAATTAATAGATGCAAAGGATCCAGCAACTGGCGTACCTCCACCAATAAACAAGGAAAATAAACCAAAGCCGTTAGTATTAGTATTATGAGTTTCTTTATAAACCATTGTTCCTGTAACAGAAGTTTGATAGATAATAAATTCAACGCCAATTGTTTGATTTGGCAAAACAGCCCCACTCACTTGTCTTGCAACAGCCTGATAACTAATTTTTTGTGGCACTTGAGCTAAAGCAATTACCGTAGCAAAAGATAGGATTATTGTTAATACTTTTTTCATTTAATCAATTTTTAATTTATTTATTTTTCTAATTAGCTTTAACGACTGTGTAAGTAATTCTAATATCTAATATTCCAATATTACTGTTTAACTGAGTGGTTTTAAATTTAAAATAATATGAAAAATTAGCATTATCAATTGGATTGTTAGCAATTGCAGTTATTGATTGCAAAGCAGCTGAAGCTGGGCCACTACCACTACCAGAAGAAGTATAACTTGCCATAGTTTGGTTTACAATAGTATTTATTCCTTTTCTTTCTAAAGAAAATGTTCCATTATAAGTAGCATCACCATCATAATATCTTACAAACAGTTCGGTTACAACAGCTCCGTCAGGTAAAAAAACAGGAGTTGTTGCAATAGCCTTTGTTCCTGCCGACCCTCCGTTATCAATATAAGCATATCCAGCATCTCCGTCAGAACCACCAACGTATGAGAAAATTGTTACATCGTAACTTTTATCGATTGATTTTAATGAGTTTACAGGAATATTTAAATAATTAGTTTTTGCTGATGCATATTTGTAATCATTAATCGCTGGAATTTGAATATTTCCGTTAACCTCTAGTTTTTCAATGGGAGCCGTATTACCTATACCTACATTTCCTGTAGGATCAATCTGAAAACGAACAGCTGAAGAACCGATATCTGTAATTCGAAATCCAGAAGCAGATGTAGATTCTTGCCCAATAAACCATTCATTAAGAGCCGTTTTTATATTGAAACCTGTTTTAAAATTACCACCTCCATTTTGTAAAGTTATTTGTAAAGGGTCAGATGTTCCAAAGACATGAAGTTGAGACGTTGGCGCATTAGTACCAATACCAACTTTATCACCAATGTTGGCTAATGTTGTAGTACCAACACCTTGAACCCAAGCTGATGAACCAACACTTGGTGTTTGCCAGCTAGCTAAACCAGCTGCATTAGAAGTTAACACTTTTCCCAACGCTGGTGAACCACCAGTAATTTTAACAAAACCAGTTTCTAAAGTTGTAGTTGATGCTGTTCCCAATTGAACATAATTTACTAATGCACTTCCTATTTGTACTTTATCGTCTGCATCTACTTTTG
>JANXRU010000314.1 GCA_025356715.1 Bacteroidota bacterium | reverse complement strand
ATTATAATTACGTCCTGTTACTTACTTGATGAAAGAACAAATAAAAGAAAGTGAAGGGTTACAATATGGCTTTATTGCTCAAGAAGTAAAAGTATTATTCCCAAGTATTGTTACGGAAAGTAGCGATCCAAATGGCACAATTGGAATGAACTATCAGGCATTAATTGCTCCTACTATCTACGTTATTCAACAACAACAAGTGAAAATTGAAAAACTTCAATCAGAAATTGAACTTATTAAAACACAAAATGATAATTTACAAAAAGTAATGATTGAAATTGAAAAACTAAAAACTCAGCTAAAATCATTACAGGCTAATTCAAAATAATCATAAACTAAAATTTAATCATTAACAGATAAACTAGTTAACCTCCGTTCCATAAAACAAAAAAAGCGCAACTACTGTTACGCTTTTTTTGTTTTCAATAGTTTATTATTTATAAGTGAATTACTTCGCCGTAAGCTGCTGCTGCTGCTTCCATAATAGCTTCACTCATTGTAGGATGTGGATGAATGGTTTTGATTAATTCATGACCTGTTGCTTCTAATTTCCTTAAAGCTACTATCTCTGCTACCATTTCCGTAACATTAGCGCCAATCATATGAGCACCTAAAATCTCACCATACTTAGCATCAAAAATTAATTTAATAAATCCATCTTTAGCACCAGAAGCACTTGCCTTACCTGATGCTGAGAAAGGAAATTTACCAACTTTAATTTCATAACCAGCTTCTTTCGCTTTTTTCTCAGTATAACCAACAGAAGAAATTTCTGGTTGACAATACGTACACCCTGGTATGTTATTATAATCAATTGCTTCAACATGCATTCCTTTAATTTTCTCTACGCAAGTAATACCTTCCGCACTAGCAACATGCGCTAATGACTGTCCACCAACGCAATCACCAATAGCATAATAGCCTGGGACATTAGTTGCATAAAATTTATCAGTAACTATTTTACCTTTATCAGTAGCAATACCAGTAGCCTCTAAGCCTAAACCTGTAATATTAGCTTCGATACCAACTGCTGACAAAACAACTTCTGCATCTAATATGATATTACCCGTTTTTGTTTTAACAGATACTTTACTGATATCTCCTTTTGTATCAACGCTTTCAACAGATGCTTCTGTCATAATATCAATGCCGATTTTTTTCAATGATTTTTCTAATTGTTTAGATACTTCATCATCTTCAACTGGAACGATGTTTGGCATAAATTCTACGATAGTTACTTTAGTACCCATTGTTGCGTAAAAATAAGCAAATTCAACACCAATAGCTCCTGAACCAACAACTACCAATGATTTTGGCTGTTTAGGTAAAGACATCGCTTCACGGTAACCAATAATTTTTTTACCATCCTGTGGTAAATTTGGCAACTGACGAGAACGTGCGCCTGTGGCAATAATAATATGCTTGCCTTCGTGAGTTTCTATTTTCCCATCTGCTAATTTTACATCTACTTTTTTTCCTGCTTTAACAGTAGCAGTTCCCATGATAACATCAATTTTATTTTTTTTCATTAAAAATTGTATGCCTTTGCTCATTCCATCTGCTACATCGCGACTACGTTTAATAACCGCATTAAAATCCGCTTTAATGTTATCAGCACTGATACCATACTCTTTTGAATGATTTAAGTATTCAAATACCTGCGCACTTTTTAATAACGCTTTAGTTGGAATACAGCCCCAATTAAGGCAAATACCACCAAGGTTTTCTTTTTCAATAATAGCTGTTTTAAATCCTAATTGTGAAGCTCTGATTGCAGTAACATAACCGCCTGGTCCGCTTCCAATAACAATAACATCGTAGTTCATAGTGTGTGTGTTTTGAGGTGCTAATATATGATTTTTTAGATTGAAAATTATAAAATAATAATATCAAAATAACGATAAATAATAAATCATTTTTTGACATTAAACCAGCAACGCAATGTATAACAAGATCCGCTGAAAAATTTTCGGTTAATCTCTAGTAATAATTGACGTAGGTAATACAATTTTTTCAAAGGAAATATTTTCAGTTTCCTTAGTATCAATTAATTTCAAAGCTAAATTTGCTGCCGCAATACCAATTTGTTCTAATGGCTGCGATACTGAAATAACGTTAGGTTGCACAAAATCAAATAAACTAATATCATCAAACGAAGCTAACAATATATTTTCTTTCTTCAAGTCAAAAGCCAATTCATTAAATACATTTAAGCAGGCTGCTGCAATATGATTATTAAGGGTATAAATAGCATCAATTTTAATAGCGCTTTTTAAGATCTTCGTCAATTTTTCACGAACATCCTTTTCAATATTATTATATGAAATCTCTACAATATTCTCCTTTTTTAATGTAAGGTTATGCTTTTTTAATGCGTCTTTATATCCGTTAATTCGTTCCGTTAAAGAACTAATGTGTGATGGAGTAATATTAAACGCTAAAATATTTTTACATCCCTTTTGAATTAACAAATCCGTTACTTCGTAAGAACCTTGATAGTTATTTGCTACCACGTAATTTGAATTTATGTCTGGCAAATACCTATCCACAAATACAATCGGAAAATTTCTCATGCGTTCACGTTTAAAAAAATCTCCTGTAGTGCTAGTCGTTGCTATAATTAACCCATCTACCATTTGTTGTTCAGCAAAAAGAGAAATTAATTTTTCCTCGCGATCAATATTTTCATCCGTACTACAAATCATTAAATTATACCCTTTTTGTGCTAATTCTTTTTCTACATATTTAGCTATATTAGAATAAAAAGGATTTGAGATATCTGCAACCAAAATAGCTATTAAATGGCTTTTCCCAGTTCTAAGTGCCCGTGCAAATACATTTGGAGTATATTCCATCTCGCCAGCTTTGGCAAGTACTTTTTCTTGCGTTTTTTTACTAATACCGTAAGCATCTCCTTTGCCATTAATAACCATCGATACTAATGTTTTAGAAACATTAAGTTCCTTAGCAATGTCTTCTAGTAGTGTTTTTTTCATAGTCGAAACAGTTTAATCTAAATTTAAGACTATCAAATATAACGAAAACTAAACAAGTTTAGTAAAGAAATCTAATAAAATTTTAGTTTATATTTTTAATAACATCCAATATGGCTGGATAGGAATTGACAAGCACTAAGTTTTGTATTTGATTTTGAGTAAACCATTCTACTTGCTCAATTTTTTCCTCTATTTGAGGCACTAACACACCAGTATGTGCTGTTTGCATGGCATACCAAAATGTTTTTTTAAGCGCATAACCACCTTTATGCTTATAAATATGGTAAGTTGGGGCTAATGTTTTTGTAATGGTTAATTGTGTTATCCCACATTCTTCCTCACACTCTCTAATTCCAGCCTCTTCAGGGCTTTCTCCCATCTCTAATTTACCCTTTGGTAAATCCCATTTCTTTAAACGGTAAATAAATAAGTAAGCTCCATCCTTCTCAATCAACCCACCAGCAGCATAAATATATTTGAAACACTTTCTGAATTTATCTAATCCCTTTTCCAAATCACAAGTTTCAACGGTTAATTCAATAGAGCTTGGTTGGTTTATAAATAATTCAAAATCATCTAAAAAGTCCTTCTTTCTCATAGAATCAATATTTATAAAGGATTGATTTTGTGAATGTTGCTCAACTTGCTGAAGAATAATTTTTTTCGTTAAATAATATATAATAATGTTCATAATTTGATGTGTTTGTATGCTATAAACCACTTAAATTTGACGCCCTATGACAACAAAATCTTTTGATGATTCAGCATCCAAAATTGCCGAATTTTTATTACAAATCAAAGCTATAAAGCTACAGCCTGAAAATCCTTATACTTGGGCAAGCGGATGGAAGTCTCCAATTTATTGTGATAATCGCAAAACGCTATCATATCCACAAATTCGCACATTTATTCGCCAACAATTTGTAAATGAAATAAATGAAAGATATTCAAAACCTGATGTGATTGCTGGCGTAGCTACTGGCGGAATTGCTCAAGGAGCACTAATAGCACAAGAAATGGGTTTACCATTTGTGTATGTTAGAAGTGAAGCAAAAAAACACGGGCTAACCAATATGGTTGAAGGTGTCGTTGAAAAGGATCAAAGTGTTGTTGTTATCGAAGATCTAATTTCAACTGGCGGAAGTAGCATAAAGGCTATAGAGGCTTTACGCGACCAAGGTTGTAACGTAAAAGGAATGGTTGCTATTTTCACTTATGGTTTTGAAGAAGCTACTGTAAACTTAAAGAAAGCAAAATGTCCCACCTCAACATTATGCGATTATTCTACACTAATTGATGTAGCTGTAAAACACAATTACATTACTGAAAATGATGTGCAAACATTGAATGAATGGAGAATAAGCCCATCTACTTGGAAACAATAATAACCCTTTAATGGCCTACTTTTCTTTAATTAGCGAAACGCACCCTACCGTATCTTCAACAGATGATTTGTTTGATTTTATGGGCGACTTCCATAATTTTAAACATCTATTGCCAGAAGATAAAATTAATAATTTTGAGTGTACCACAGAACAATGTTCCTTTGGTATAAAAGGGTTAATGCCTTTAACAATTAAGATCAAAGAAAAGCGACCAAAATCTCAAATTACCTTTGAAACATCGGGCTTACCTAAATTTATATTTACACTACATATTCATTTACTTCCAAACCAAGCTACTAACGTACAATTAGAAGGTGATATGAATCCCTTCATTAAAGTAATGGCCGAAAAACCTTTGAACGATTTAATTAATACGATGGCTAAGAAATTAGCAAATCATACATTATAAAATAACGATGCTTGCCAAAACATAATTCTTTAACGTAAATGAAAAACTTAAAAATAAATGTTGCTATTCAATTATTACCCACTAAAACAAGTGAAGACAAAATTGAATTAATAGATAAAGCAATTGGCCTGATTAAAGCATCAAAATTAAAACATATCGTTTGCCCATTTGAAACGGTTGTTGAAGGTACTTTTGAAGAAATTTTTTCTTTAATCGATGCTATTCGCACAAGCTCTATTACCAATGGTTGCGAAGAACTTATTATAAATATAAAAATACATGCCAGTAATCACGATTTATTTTTTGAAGATAAATTAGTGAAGTATTCTTAAGTAAATTTAATTACTTATTTTTACTAAGTGAACCGTCATTTAACCCTTCCAATTTTTAAAATAATTGCTGATTGCGCTAATCAACTAGGAGTTGATGCTTATGTGATTGGTGGTTTTGTTCGTGATCTTTATTTAAATCGTATCTCTAAAGATATTGATATAGTTACCATTGGTAAAGGCATAGAATTAGCCGAATTAGTTCACAAACAATTAGGCGACCAAGCACATTTATCCGTCTTTAAAAATTTTGGGACTGCTCAAGTCAAATTAGATGATTTAGAAATTGAATTTGTTGGTGCTCGAAAAGAATCTTATGATCGTAATTCGCGCAAACCAATAGTAGAAGACGGCTCATTAACCGATGATCAAAATCGTCGTGATTTTACGATTAATACATTGGCAATAGGACTAAGTAAATTCAACTATGGACAGTTATTAGATTCGTTTAACGGTATTCAAGATATTGAACAAAAAATAATTCGTACGCCTTTAGAACCCGATATAACTTATAGCGATGATCCTTTACGTATGATGCGTGCTATTCGTTTTTCTTCGCAGCTTGGATTTATAATCGAAGAAGAATCATTACTTGCAATCTCACGTAATAAAGAACGTATTGCGATTGTTTCCAAAGAACGTATTACCGATGAGCTAAATAAAATCATCCTTTCTCCTATTCCATCCGTTGGTTTTAAATTATTATTCGATACTGGTTTACTGCACCTCATATTTCCAGAAATGACAAAACTATATGGCGTAGAAACCATCGCTGGAAAATCTCATAAAGATAATTTTTACCATACCCTTGAAGTCCTCGATAATATTAGTAAAAACACCGACAACTTATGGTTACGTTGGGCTGCCATTTTACACGACATCGCAAAACCTGCTACCAAGCGGTTTGAAGAAGATCATGGATGGACCTTTCATGGCCATGAAGATAGAGGAGCACGGATGGTTCCGAAAATTTTTACAGAGTTGCGTTTACCGTTAAACGAAAAAATGAAGTATGTACAAAAATTAGTATTGCTTCACCTTCGCCCTATCGTATTAGCAAAAACAGAGATTAGTGATAGCGCTGTTCGCCGTGTATTATTTGAAGCAGGTGATGATGTGGATGATTTAATGGTACTTTGCGAAGCCGACATTACAACTAAAAATCCGAATAAAGTAAAAAAATATTTACAAAATTTCGAATTAGTTCGAGTAAAATTAAAAGAACTCGAAGAGAAAGATAAAATTCGTAATTGGCAACCGCCAGTTAGTGGCGAAGAAATTATGACCATCTTTAAACTTCCGCCAAGTAAAGTGGTGGGCGATTTAAAAAATGCCTTGAAAGATGCTATTTTAGACGGTATTATTCCTAATGAACGCAATGCTGCTATGTCGTTTTTGGAAGCGAAGGCTAAGGAAATCGTGTAATCGATTTTTTGTCTTATTCAAAAATTCAATTTATTTCTTGCCCCTCATTTTTTAACGAGAACGCACAAAAAGAAATTCAATAATATTAAATCTTGCATTAGATTGAGACTGCTTCACGACACTGCGTTTTGTTTGGAATGACGAATCCTTCCTAAAATTAAATGCCAAACTGAACTATCCAGTTTGGCATTTAATTTTAGTAAAAAACAAAAGACTAACTATCTTCTTTTTTCTTTTTTCCTTTTGGTTTAATGGTGCGAACAATGATTTCTTTTTTATCATCATCGAAATCTACTTCAATTTGATCACCTTCAGATAAATTACTTTTAATAATTTCTTCCGCCATTGGATCTTCTAAATACTTCTGTATAGCGCGTTTTAAAGGACGAGCGCCGTATTGAACGTCATAGCCTTTTTCAACAATAAAATCTTTAGCGTTATCCGTAATTTTAATGCTGTATCCTAAATGATTAACACGTCCGAATAATCCGTTCAATTCAATATCAATAATTTTATGAATATCTTCTTTACTTAAAGAGTTAAACATCACCACATCGTCAATACGATTTAAGAACTCTGGAGCGAATGCTTTCTTCAATGCATTTTCAACAACTCCTTTATTACTTTCTTCAACACTCTCTTGACGAGTTTGCGTTCCAAAACCAACACCTTGTCCAAAATCTTTTAATTGACGTGCGCCAATATTGGACGTCATGATAATGATGGTATTTTTGAAATCAATTTTACGCCCTAAACTGTCTGTTAATTGTCCGTCATCTAATACTTGTAATAACATATTAAATACATCCGGATGTGCTTTTTCAATTTCATCTAATAATACAACTGAATAAGGTCTACGACGAACTTTTTCAGTTAATTGTCCGCCTTCTTCATAACCTACATATCCCGGAGGTGCGCCTATTAAACGAGTTACAGCAAATTTTTCCATGTACTCACTCATGTCAATACGGATTAACGCTTCGTCATTATCAAATAAATGTTTTGCTAATATTTTTGCTAATTGCGTTTTACCAACGCCTGTTGGGCCTAAGAAAATAAATGAGCCAATTGGTTTATTAGGATCTTTTAATCCAGCACGGTTACGTTGTATAGCTTTCACTACTTTTTTCAATGCTTCGTCCTGACCAATTACTTTGCCTTTAAGCATCTCTACCATCTTCACTAATTTATCACCTTCGTTTTGAGATATTTTTTGAACAGGAACCCCACTCATCATCGAAACTACTTCCGCTACATTATCTTCTGTTACAGTTACTCTGTTTAATTTTGTTTCTTCTTCCCAGGCTTTTTTAGCTTCTTCTAATTGAGCTTGTAAGTTTTTTTCTGTATCACGTAATTTGGCTGCTTCTTCATATTTTTGAGAGCGTACAACTTGATTCTTAAGTTCTTTAATATCCTCCATCTTTTTCTCTAATTCCAAAACGTTTTCAGGAACATTGATGTTGGTAATATGAACACGAGAACCTGCCTCATCTAAAGCGTCAATTGCTTTATCAGGTAAATGTCTGTCTGTTAAATAACGCGCTGTTAAAGCAACACAAGCCTTAATTGCTTCAGGCGTGTAAGTTACATTATGATGATCTTCGTATTTAGATTTAATATTATTTAAAATTTGTAACGATTCGTCTTGGGTTGCAGGCTCAATAATTACCTTTTGAAAACGACGCTCTAATGCTCCATCTTTTTCAATATGCTGACGGAATTCATCTAAAGTCGTAGCACCAATACATTGGATTTCTCCACGAGCTAAAGCTGGTTTAAACATATTACTTGCATCCATACTACCACTAGCACCCCCAGCACCAATAATAGTATGTATCTCATCTATAAATAAAATAACATCAGTATTTTTTTCGAGTTCGTTCATCACGGCTTTCATACGTTCTTCAAACTGACCACGGTATTTTGTACCTGCTACTAAAGATGCTAAATCCAAAGTTACGACACGCTTGCCAAAAAGTACACGAGATACTTTACGTTGAACAATACGCAATGCTAATCCTTCTGCAATAGCTGATTTACCTACACCTGGTTCACCAATTAAAATAGGATTATTCTTTTTACGACGTGATAAAATTTGAGATACACGTTCAATTTCTTTTTCACGACCAACCACAGGATCTAATTTTCCGTCTTCAGCCATCTTAGTTAAGTCTCTTCCGAAATTATCTAAAACGGGCGTTTTTGATTTTGATTCGCCTGGTTTTTTTGCTGCTCCAGTTCCAGAAGCGCTAAACGATTCTTCATTCTCGTCATCATCGTTTGATGTGGCATTTTCAATTTTGTGTGGATTTTCCATATAGTTGTCTAATTCTAATTTTACCGCATTATAATCCACTCCATATTTCCCTAAAATTTTACTTACAACATTATCGTTGTCTTTTAAAATACACAACATTAAATGTTCCGTTCCAATTTGAGGTGCTTTAAATAATTTAGCTTCCAAATAGGTTAATTTCAAAGTCTTTTCGGCTTGTTTAACCAACGGAATATTACCAAGGCTGTTTACTTTACGTAACGATACAGGCAATGTTTGCTCAATTAATTTACGTAAATCTTGCATATTGATTTTTAAATCTTTTAATAATTTAATGCCAACGCCCTCGCCATCTCTAATCATACCAAGCATTAAATGCTCTATGCCAATAAAATCATGACCTAAACGTAAAGCTTCTTCTCTACTGAAAGATAGTACGTCGTTAACTCGTTTTGAAAATTTTGCTTCCATAATATTTAAAGTTTTTTAGTTCTTACTGTTTAATGTTTTCGTTATTTTTTAATCAACTAATAAACTCATTAGTAATAATTATGCCATAATCAAAAGTAACCGTAAATGTCAGTTTCCCCTCTTTTTGACAGCCTTTTTTTTAACAGCAAAACTGTTAATAACTCTACAACTAAATTACTCATATAATGCCTATTTTCAAAGTCCAAACTAAAAAAGATTTTAGTTTTTAATGTTTCGTTTTTAGTATAATACTAATGTCAAAACTTCATTAAAAGCCTTAAATCATAAATGAAAAGCTATTTTAAAAACATCATATTATTATCAAATAATTAAAAACTGAACATTAAAATTTTACAATTAATAAAGCTATGAGCGGAGAGAAAATTATCCCAATTAACATTGAAGAAGAAATGAAAACAGCTTACATCGATTATTCGATGTCGGTTATTGTGTCACGTGCCTTGCCTGATGTAAGAGATGGTTTAAAACCAGTACACCGTCGTGTGCTATATGGTATGCTTGACCTTGGTGTATTGCATAATCGGCCTTATAAAAAATCAGCCCGTATTGTAGGTGAAGTTTTAGGTAAATACCATCCACATGGTGACACCTCTGTTTACGATGCTATGGTTCGTATGGCTCAAGATTGGAGCTTACGTTATATGTTGGTTGACGGGCAAGGAAATTATGGTTCTATTGATGGTGATCCACCAGCAGCAATGCGTTATACAGAAGCTCGTTTCCGTAAAATAACAGAAGAAATGTTAGCGGATATTGAAAAAGATACAGTTGATTTTCGCCCCAACTTTGACGACTCTTTAACAGAGCCAACCGTTATGCCTTCCCGTATTCCTAATTTATTAATGAATGGCGCTTCCGGTATTGCTGTTGGTATGGCTACTAACATGCCACCGCATAACTTAACCGAAATTATTAATGGTATTTTAGCATACATCGATGATAATAACATTGACATTGATGGTTTAATGAAACATATTAAAGCACCTGATTTCCCTACAGGCGGAACCATTTATGGCTACGAAGGTGTAAAAGATGCTTTTCATACTGGCCGTGGCCGTATTGTTATGCGTGCCAAAGCCAACATTGAACCGCATGGTAACCGTGAGCGTATCATTGTAACAGAAGTTCCTTATCAAATTAATAAGGCGGAGATGATCAAACGCCAATGGGAGTTATGTAATGAAAAGAAAGTTGAAGGCATTACCGAAATTCGTGACGAAAGTAATCGTGAAGGTATGCGTATTGTTTACGAATTACGTAGCGATGCTATTGCTAACGTTGTTTTAAATAACTTGTATAAATACTCTGCATTACAAACATCGTTCTCGGTAAACAATGTTGTATTAGTGAATGGCAGACCAGAGATGTTGAATCTAAAAGATATGATTCATCATTTTGTGGCTCACCGTCATGAAGTAGTTGTGCGTCGTACTAAATACGATTTAATGCAAGCTGAAAAACGCGCGCATATTTTAGAGGGTTTAATAATAGCTCAAAAAAATATTGACGAAGTTATTAAAATTATTAAAGACAGTGCTTCACCTGATGCTGCTAAAGACGAATTAATTGCTAAGTTTTCTTTATCAGAAATACAAGCACGCGCTATCTTAGATATGCGTTTACGTGCTTTGACTGGACTAGAGGTTGATAAATTAAATGCTGAGTACGCTGAATTAATGTTAACGATACAACACTTAAATAATATTTTAAATGACGAAGCGCTTCGTTACAAAATTATCCGTGATGAGTTAGCTGAAATAAAAGAGAAGTATGGCGATGAACGCCGCACAGATATCGTTTATGCTGGCGACGATTTACGTGTAGAAGATATGATTGCTGATGAGAACGTCGTTATTACTATTTCTCATTTAGGTTACATGAAGCGTACCAACTTAGCAGAATACCGCCAACAAAACCGTGGTGGACGTGGCAGTAAAGGAACGGCAACACGTGACGAGGATTTTGTAGAACACATGTTTACAGCATCTACGCATAATTACATTTTATTATTTAGTGAAAAAGGACAATGCTTTTGGATCCGTGCCTACGAAGTACCAGAAGGTGCGAAAAACTCTAAAGGAAGAGCAATTCAAAATTTAATTAATTTACCGAAGGACGATAAAATTAAAGCCTTCATTAATATTAAAAACTTAAATGATGAAGAGTATATCCAAAATAACTTTATTATTTTATGTACCAAAGATGGTATCATCAAAAAAACATCGGTAGAGGCTTATTCTCGTCCACGAGCTAATGGTATTAATGCCATTACCATTCGTGAGGGAGATGTGTTATTAGAAGCAGCCTTAACCAATGGTAAAAACGAAATTATGATAGCCACCAAATTAGGTAAGGTATGCCGTTTCCCTGAAGCAAAAGTACGTCCTATGGGTCGTAATGCTTCTGGTGTAATTGCTATAGACTTAAATGACGAAGAAGGCGATAAGAACGAAGTAATTGGTATGATTTGTATTGATGATATGAATGCCAATGTTTTAGTAGTTTCTGAAAAAGGTTACGGTAAGCGTTCGGATATTGAAGAATACCGTATTACCAACCGTGGTGGTAAGGGCGTTAAAACCATTAACATTACTGATAAAACAGGGCACTTAATTGGTATTAAATCGGTAACGGATGCTAACGACTTAATGATTATTACTAAAAACGGTATTGCCATTCGTATGAATGTAGCTGACTTGCGTGTTATGGGACGTGCAACACAAGGTGTGCGTTTAATTAACATACAAGATACAGATAGCATAGCTGCTGTAACTAAGGTTGACCATGAAGACGAAGCAGACATTGTAGCTGAAGGAGAAACGCCGGAAGGCGTAGGCCCTGATGATGTTGTAACACCAACTTATGACGCAGTTGTACCTACTGAAGAAAAACCGCAATAAGAATTCCTGTTTAGGATTTAATTAATTTTCACATTCAAAGTCGAGGATAAAAGTTCTCGACTTTGTTGTTTTAACTATTTAGGGGTCACTCAATGAACAACTTATTGGTTTAGGGAAAAAATTAATAATGCCTTAGACAAACACATCACTACTATTGCTAAAAATCCTTTTTATCAAATACATTATAAAGATTATAGAGCTTTACCTATTAAAAAATTCCCCCTACATTATTGTCTTTTACGTCCGCAGGATTAGACTCCCTTTTTCCCTCACACAAAATCCAGCGGAGCCTGTGTATGCTTTAGTGCGCAGCCTGCACAGCGGGGGCAATAAATAAATAATAATTACAATAAATTAAACCAATAAAATTAAATTAAATCGTTACAACCAAATAGAAGTGAGCCAAGTGAACGCACGTATAAATAAAACGAGCGTGATTGAGTAATAATAGAAGCCGTAAGGCGATAATAAAAGACCGTGAGGGAAGCGAAGCATATTAAGCGGAGCATTATATTAACTTATACAGATGATTTATTAAAACGATTGGGTAATTCATCACCTCCATCTTAGTACAACTAAAAGTAAACCAGGTCAACGCTTCTTCGATAGGTCAAAGTATTTATTGTTTTTTGCACATAGTAAACATGAGGTGTTCTTAATTGATGTTAAAGAGCAAGTGGAAGAATATACTAGTCAAAGAAAAAATAATAGCATGTGAATTGATTGTAGCTAGATGTCTCTTTATTTAAGTGTTTGAAAATCATTTTGTTTAAGTTATATTTTTAAGGTTTTAAGATTAAAAAGATATAAATTTATCAGGTTATATCCTTAAATTATATTAATATTTTAAGGGTATAACATTAAAATAATTTGTATTTATCAGGTAATATCCTTAATTTTGAAATATATTATCAGGCTATAACCTTATGAAAAATTCAAAACAAGCACTCTTAATTGAGCAAGTAGATAGGAAATTAAAGAGCTTTAGAGCTTTAAATGAAGTAATAGTTCCTAAGAAGGGATGGATTTATACCGTAAGAACAGCACTTAAAATGTCTTTAAGGCAATTAGGAGAGAAAATGAAAATTACTCCACAGAGTATAAGTGAAATAGAACAGAGAGAAGCTAATGAGTCAATAACATTAAAGTCTTTAAGAGAAACTGCTCAAGCATTGGATATGCAATTGGTATATGGTTTTATCCCTAAGGAAGGTAGTTTAGAAAAAATGATTGAAAAAAGAGCCACTGAGATTGCATTAAAAATTGTTATGAGGACATCGAACACTATGAAACTAGAAGACCAGGAAAATTCTAAGAAGAGGTTAGAGAAAAATATTAAAAGTAAAGCAAGAGAAATAATAGATACAATGCCAAAACACTTATGGGATTAGAATTAGAATATAAAGATGGTCAAACTCCTTTGAGTGAGGAGGAGCAAGATGGATTATTAATTGATTCTATAACCACACATGGTGAATTGGATGAATTTGAGCAAATGAATATTCAGAAGGCAATGGAATGGGCACTGACGAAAAAATTCAAAAAGGAATATATACTTTCAGAAGAGTTTGTTAGAGAATTACATAAACGAATGCTTAAAGATGTTTGGAAATGGGCTGGTGATTTTCGGTTAACTGAGAAAAACATTGGTATAGAATTTTATAAAGTTTCAACTGCACTAAAGCAATTGAATGATGATTGCTTATTTTGGATAGAAAATAAAACTTTTACTGAGGAGGAAATTGCTATTTGGTATAAATACAAATTAGTTAGTATTCATTGCTTCTCTAATGGAAACGGAAGGCATTCTCGACTTATGGCAGATATTATAATGAAAAATATTTTTAATAGAGATTATTTTTCTTGGGGACATCATACTGATTTAGTAAAATCTGGTGAACAACGAAGTATATACTTGACAGCTATAAGAAAAGCTGATAGTGGAGCTATTCAACCACTTATTCAATTCGCAAATAGTTAAAAAACAACTCCGAAGTTTTTTACACTTTAGCCTCTAAGAAATTAGAGGCTTTTTTATTGTTATTTATTCCTCAAAACTTGCTTCTCTAATTGTAGATTCTAAACCATTTAGTGATTATCTTTACTCTTCAAACTTTTCAAGTTAGGTATGATAGTTTGAAGAGTAAAGATAACCTAATCGTTCTTTGAATAAACAGTAGTTGTAGGAGGAGAGATAAGCTGTTTCAAAAGCTTGCCAACCCGTATAGATACGGATTCAACGGCAAAGAGAAAGACGATGAAATCAAAGGCGGTGGTAACAGCATAGATTTTGGAGCTAGGATGTATGACCCTCGTATTGGAAGGTGGCTGGCTGTTGACCCTCATTTTAAAAAATATCCAGATTCTAGTCCTTTTGTATTTGCAGCTAATAATCCTATTCTATTTGTTGATAGAGATGGGATGGATGTAACAGCACCATCAGAAGAAGGACGATAATTAGTTTTATCAACATTAAATTATGCATTTGGTCAAGACCATGGTTTTAGTTTTGATAATGCTAAATTAGTGCATAATGGTATTCCCCCAAAAAATATGACTTCGCAACAACAACTTTTATTTACTTATATTTCAAAAACTATATTAAATTCAAAAACAATTGTAAATGTAAATGTATATGCAGATAAGACTGAGCATCAAAGATTAGATGGTTCTGTTTCTGAAACTAAATTAAATGGTGAAGCTGGTAAAACAACTTATCTTGATAGGCAATATTATAGGAATAATGATGGTGATGTTTTACACATACCAGCTACGAATGAAATAGCAATACCTGGAACGACTATGGTTGATGGTAATTCAGCTTCAACTGTATCTGGAATTCTACCATTTAGTAAAGAACACGCTTTGCTTCATGAAATTGGACATGCTATCATGAACACAATTATGAACGAATATAAAGGTAACTTTAACGGTGTTGATTTTAATAAAATGTCTGAAGGAGATAGAAAAGACTGGGCAATAAATTTCACAAATACATTATTAGAATCGCAAAAAAACCACTAGAAACAGGAGATGGGCAGCACAAAAACCCCAATACAAGAAGTCTACCCGCATTAAAAAAATAAACATGAAAAAAGCAATATTTTTTTTAATAGGTATAATAATATTTTTTTTAAGCTGTTCGATTTTAAAAACAAAGAACAATAAAACAAATAAATTATTAATCCTAGCTGTTGAAGAGTTAAAAAGAAAGAAAATAGTGAGAGATATTGATATTTCAGATACTATCTTAATTAGTTTTAAGGATTCATTATTACCAATTGAAAATTACTTATTGAGTTCAAAGGGGTTACAGCAATTAACAAAAAAACAAAGAATATCAGTATCTAAAAAATATAGAGACTTAACTTTTTTTTATTGTAAATGGACGCAAGACGGTGACAAATATATTACCGATACTGGTTATGCTAAATATACAAGTATGTGGAAAGGGGTAAAATTAAATTTTAATTATAATTCTTATACATATGCTGGATATTTTAGTATCGAAAACAAATCAATAATAGATATGCTTGCTGTACGTAGTGATAATTAATAATTCCCGCCCAGTTGTCGCGGACGTGTCGTCCGTGACCATATAAAGAAAGAAAGCCGTAGTTAATGCGCTACGGTTTTTTTATTGCGTTAAATGCAGCGCATTATTAAGAGTGCCCCCAGTTGTCGCGGACGTGTCGTCCGTGACCAATAATGCCTAAAATCCTAAGCAAATCAGCTATGGCGTTTTTATTTAAGAGCAACATTTAAAAAGATAGCAATAGCTTGTAAGAAGAGGCCAACAAAAAAGTAAAACATACCACGCCTGAAAAAACCAAACGATTTAAACAGTATAGAGTTTAATTTACTTACCCAAAATAATATTCCCAATTTATTACTACATTTAACTGATGAAACAATGGATTTCTATAATAACATTATGTTTAGTTAGCCAGCTATTAATTTGCCAAACAAACATTTTTAATAATTGGTTTTTTGGAGATCATGCCAACATTACCTTTAATACAGTTCCTCCATCTTACACTATAGGTAGTGCCATAAATAGTTCGGAAAGTTGCGCTTCCATTTCTGATAGCAATGGTGTTTTATTATTTTATTCGGATGGTATTAATGTATACAATAAAAACCACACACAAATGCCAAATGGTTTTGGTTTAAATGGACATAATTCTACTACTCAAGGTGCATATATTGTACCTTATCCAAAACATCCTAAACTATTTTATCTGTTTACTATGGATGCTCAAGATGGTGCTTATTTTGGCGGAGGAGGATGCTCTTGTTTGTCTTTCTCCATTATTGATATGTCTTTATTAGGAGGCTTGGGAAATGTAACCGTTAAAAACACGTTGTTATACAACCATGTAACTGAAAAAATGACTGGCTATTTTGCTACAGATACTAGTATTTGGGTAGTTGCACACGAGTGGGGGTCTAATACATTTTTATCATATTTTGTTTCACCTACAGGATTAAATACAACACCTATTACTTCATCTATAGGAAGTTCGCATTGTTGTGATCCTGGAAATTTTAATACCATTGGTCAAATGAAGCTATCTCAAGATGGAACAAAGTTAGGTTGCATAATAAATACTGACCAAAAAGTAGAATTATTTGATTTTAGTACAACTACGGGTTTAATATCAAATTTTATTGGGTTTGTAATTCCGTATCAGTATACTTATGGTTTTGAATTTTCTCCAAATGCAAAGTACATATATGTTGATAATAGTCCTTATTTAAATTCAAACCTTTTGCAATTCGACATATCATCTTGGGACACATTACTAATTAAAAATTCTCAAAAACTAATCGATTATGATAATACAGGTACTTATT
>JANXRU010000287.1 GCA_025356715.1 Bacteroidota bacterium | reverse complement strand
ATAGTTAATGCGGCTAACATGATTCCGATGATGAAAAAACGCATCACAATTTTTGATTCATGAAAACCTAATTTTTGATAATGATGATGCAATGGTGCCATTTTAAATAAGCGATTAGCTTTGGCGAATTCGAGTCCGTGTCTTTTCTTTTGGTATTTAAAATAATATACTTGTAAAATCACCGATACGTTCTCTACTACAAACACACCACATAAAATCGGAATCAATAATTCTTTACGAATAGCAATTGCAAATACGGCAATGATACCGCCTATTGCCAAGCTACCTGTATCGCCCATAAATACTTGAGCCGGATATGCATTGTACCATAAAAACCCAACGCAAGCTCCAACAAAGGCTGCCATAAACACGACAAGCTCTCCGGTATTTGGGATGTACATGATATTTAAATAATCGGCGAAAATAGTATTACCACTGACATAAGCTAAGATACCTAAGGTTGCGCCTATAATGGCGCTTGTTCCTGCCGCTAATCCATCAATGCCATCTGTGATATTAGCGCCATTAGACACGGCAGTTACAATTAAAATAACAATGGGAATAAAAATTAACCAACCGTATTGTTGTGCCTTATCCCCCATAAAAGAAGCCATTCTAGCGTAATCAAACTCATTATTTTTTAAAAATGGAATAGTTGTTTTGATTGTTTTTATTGGTGACGTAGCATATTTAGGAATAGCTAAATTCTTTTGACTTCCTGTTGCATCATTAAAATTTTGACTTTCATAATAGCTTGAACTATTTGCAACAACTCGTTCTTTAATTACTACATCAGGATGAAAATAAAATACAGCACCTACTAATAAACCTATGCCTATTTGCCCAACTACTTTAAATTTTCCTTGCAAACCTTCTTTGTTTTTTTTGAACACTTTAATGTAATCGTCAATAAAACCTATGCTTCCAAGCCATACGGTTGAAATAAGCATGATGACAATGTAGATATTGTGAACTTTAGCAAATAATAATGTAGGAATAATAATGGCTGCCAAAATAATAAGACCGCCCATAGTCGGCGTCCCTGCTTTAGCTGTTTGTCCTTCTAATCCAAGCTCTCTGATGGTTTCGCCAATTTGTTTTTTCTGAATATAACTAATGATACGTTTGCCAAATAACATCGAGATGATTAACGAAGTCATTAACGCTAAAGCAGCTCTAAAAGAAATGTACTGAAACACACCAGCTCCGGGGAAGTTGAAGTGTTGATCTAAGTAGTGGAATAGATAGTAAAACATAGTGTTATATTTCTTTTTTCGTTTCTCGACTTCGCTTGAAATGACTGTGTTGTCAGTTTAAGTGGAGTTTTAGTTTTTTAGTTAGTTAATAATTCAAATACTTCTTTTACAATTTCAAAATCATCAAAGTGATGTTTCACACCTTTTATTTCCTGATATTTTTCATGCCCTTTACCTGCTATTAAAATGATATCTCCATCTTTTGCAAAAGAGCAAGCGGTCTTAATAGCCTCTTTTCTATCGCTAATACGTAATGTTTTTTTTGCATCAACAGGGCTAATGCCTGCTTGCATTTGATTTAAAATATCTTCTGGGTTTTCGCTGCGAGGATTATCACTTGTTAGGATAACCTTAGTGCTATACTCACAAGCAATTTGAGCCATAATAGGACGCTTAGCAGCATCTCTGTCTCCGCCACATCCTATTAACGAAATAACTTGTTCGTTACCTGTTCTAATATCTTTAATTGTTTCCAATACATTTTTCAAAGCATCAGGCGTATGCGCATAATCAACAATCGCTATAATTCCACTTTTTGATTTTATATATTGAAACCTTCCTTCAACTGAATTTAAATTACTGAGTGTAGTTAATACTGAAACTTTATCTTGTTTTAATAATAGAGATACAGCATAAACCACTAATATATTATAGGCATTAAATGATCCTATCAATTTCACCCACACATCCTGATTATCTATGCTTAGGAGCAATCCATTTAAATGATTTTCCATAACCTTGCATTTAAAATCAGCAATTGATTTTAATCCGTAAGAGTATTTTTTTGCTTTCGTGTTTTGTAACATGACTAAGCCGTTTCTATCGTCTTTGTTTGTTAAGGCAAAAGAGTCGTCTTGTAAATCATCAAAGAATTTTTTCTTTGCTTTAATATATTCATCAAATGTTTTGTGATAATCTAAATGATCATGTGTAATGTTTGAAAATGCAGCGCCAGTAAATTTGATACCAGTAATACGGTGTTGTACAATGGCATGAGAACTAACCTCCATAAAGGCATACTGGCAACCTTTTTCAATCATTTCGGCTAGTAACTCATTTAACTTAAGAGCATCAGGTGTTGTGTGTGTAGAAGGAATAACAGTGTTGTTTATTTTGTTTTCTACAGTAGAAAGTAATCCGACATTATATCCTAAGCCTCTAAATAAATTAAATAGTAATGTAACGGTTGTTGTTTTACCATTAGTTCCAGTGATACCAACTAATTTTAATTTTTCTGAAGGATTATCAAAATAATTACATGCAATATAACCAAGGGCTTCAGAGGAATCAAGTACTTTAACATATGTAATATGCTCTTTCTGATGTAATGGTAGTACTTCGCAAACAATAGCTGCCGCTCCACTTTCTATCGCTTTATCTATGAATTGATGCCCATCTGCATGAGTTCCTCTAGTGGCAATAAATAACGAATCTTTTTTTACTTGACGGGAATCAAACGTAACAGAAGATATAGCGATATGCGTTGAGCCAATAACTTCCGCAAGTTTTGTTTTATATAATATGTCGCTTAATAATTTCATTTTTCTTTTCCCGTATTATGATGCATGCTGTATTTTGTATTCAGACTTGATACAAAATACTTTGTACAACATATATTAACTCAATATCAATGTTATTTTATCTCCTTTAGTAAATCGTTGTCCAGCTTCTATGGATTGTTTTTTTACAGCGCCCATTCCTACTATTCTGACATGTATTCCTTTATTTTCAAGTAAATACAAGGCGTCTTTCGCGGACAATCCATTTAAGTTTGGAACGATTCCTTTATCTAATTGGCTTCTTAAATTTGACTCAGATAAAGAGATTGAAAGTGTATCGCTTGTATTTCTAGTGATATATGCTTCATCATTTGCTGATGATTTTACTTTTAAATTAAATGCTTTTGATGCGATCAATAATTCATTGTTCTTTGATTTAATACTTTCAGGCGATTTTGTTAAGAGGGTTTGTCGGTTATTTATAGGTTGCATAAAGTTTAAACTACTTGAATATACTTTTTCGGCAATCTCTTTAAACACAGGCCCTGCAATTAGTCCGCCGTAATAAGTTCCTTTACTTGGATTGTACACGATTACCATACATGTATAAAGTGGCTTATCTGCAGGGAAATAGCCAATAAATGAACCTTGGTAATTTTTTGTTGTACCGTATCCTTTGTTTCCTGTCGCTATTTGTGCAGTTCCTGTTTTTCCACCTACTTTAAACGCCGTAATGTTTAGCCCTTTTCCTGTTCCATTTTGTACAACACCTTCTAACATTTGTTTGGCTTTTTTAATAGTCTCTTTAGAAACAACTTGTTCTACCAATACTTCTGTCTCAAACGTTTTTACAGTGACACCATTGCGTTTAATTTCTTTTTCAAAACGAGGTCTTACCATTTTACCATCATTAGCAATAGCATTGTAAAATGCTAAGGTTTGTAATGGTGTTAGTAGTGTTTCGTAACCATAACTCATTTGTGGCAAGGTTACGCCCGACCAATCCTTATCCTTAGTTTGTTTAATTAGAGGTTGAGCTTCTCCTGGGATTGAAAGCCCTAATTTTTTATTAAGATGAAATGCGTTTAATTTATTAACGTATTGCTGAGGATTTTTGGAATAATATTTAGTGATAATTTTTGCAACGCCAACATTTGATGATGTTTCGAATACACGCTGAATAGTTAATACAGAAGATTCTGGTGGATGAGAATCTTTGATTGTTTTATTATAAAATGTAACTTCTCCATTTCCTACTTGTACTTTTTCGTCAAGGTTTAAATTAAATTCATCAATTGCAGCTAATAATGATGGCAATTTAAAAGTTGAACCTGGTTCTGTTGCATTTAAGATGGCGTAATTTAAATTTTCTGAGTAAGAACTTGAATCTTTGCCATTACGCGTTAAGTTAGCAATCGCTTTTATTTCGCCTGTTTTTACTTCCATCAAAATGGCACAACCGTGCGACGCATTATTTTTAATTAGCGTATTTAATAGTGCGTTTTCTGCAACATCCTGAATATTGATATCTATAGTTGTATATAAATCACTACCGTCTTTAGGCTCAATTTCATTTTCATCATTGATTGGTCTCCATACATCTCCAGCAATTTTTTGCATCAAACGTTGCCCACTAATACCCATTAAAAGAGTGTCGTAAGCTCCTTCTAATCCAACAGGTTTTATTCCGGTTCGCGACATGCCAATAGTACGAGCAGCTAAATTTTGAAAGGGACGTTCGCGTTTGTTAGTTTGAAGTGTAACCAATCCGCCACGCTTTCCTCTTTTGAAAATGGGAAATTTTTTAATGGTTTGTAAATCTTTATAGGATACATTGCGGTGAATGACAACATAACGATCGCCATTTTTGCGAGCGTTTCTTAATAATTTAGTGTATTGTTTTACTGATTTATCCTGAAATAAATTAGCTAACAACATCCCTATTGAATCTACTTTATTATCAAATGTTTTTTTATCAATAGATGGCGCATTAATATCAACAGCTACTTCGTAGTAGGGTAAAGAGGTTGCTAATAAATTTCCGTTAACGTCAAAAATATTCCCACGTACCGCTTCTATTTCAAAAACCTTAGTATTAAAAGCTTCTGCTTTTGCTTTCCATACATCGCCTTCTTTAAATTGAATAATACACATTTTGTATAAAATAGATAATGCGAATACACAGAGTAGTATATACACTAAATACGATTTTGATAATATGTCTTTTTTATTCTCCAAATTATTTTACACTATCTTGTTCTATGATCATCGGTGCTACCACTGGCTCTTTAAGGCCTAATGGCAAAACCGCTTTTGCAACCTGACTTTGTTTACTCTCAAACATTAAATCTGATTTAGATGAAATGTATTGCGTTCTTAATTCTTTAATTTCATTTTTTGTTTTATTTTCTTCTCTTATTTTATCATCAGCGTAATAACCATTTGCGATGTATAAAATGGCTATTAATCCTAAAAACAAAACAAAAGGCACATGTTGCACTGCTCTGTCGTCACTCAAAAAACTACCACCAAATATTTTAGATAATCCTTTTGCTAAAACTCCTTTTTTTCTTGGTTTAGAAGGCTTTTCATCAACTTGTTTAGGTTCTTCTAACTCCACAAGCTCTTCTAACTCTTCTAGTTCTTCTTGTTTAGGTATGTCTCTAAATTTGTTTGCCACCTTTTACAAGTGTTTAATTTTTAATATTTAGTTTTAGTAATTTGATTATTGTTAGTTATTAAAAACTAAGACCTCAATACTAAAAACTATAGTTTGCTTGCTATTCTTAATTTTGCACTTCTTGCTCTTGAGTTCAATTCAATTTCTTCAGTATTTGGTACGATTGGTTTATTTGTAAGAGGTTTAAAATATTTTGTTACGCTTCCAAATACAATATCTTTTTCTTCTATACCTTCTATATTTCCAGTCTTAATAAGGTTTTTCACTAATCTATCTTCCAAACTGTGATAACTCATAATGACTAAATGAGCATTAGGTTTTAGCAAATCAACACATTGAGTTAAGCATTCTTTTAACGCTTCCATTTCTTGGTTGACTTCAATACGAATAGCTTGATAAACTTTAGCTAAGTATCTGCTCTCTTCAAATTTTGGTGTGCAATTTTGGATAGCTGTTTTGAATTGTGCGGTTGTTTCAATACTACCATTTAATCGGGCTTCCACAATTAAGTGCGCTAATTTGTAGGCATTGTCCACTTCGCCATATTCCCTAAACATATTAGTGAGGCGTTGCAATTCATACGTGTTAATCACCTTTTTAGCGGTTAGTTCACTTTTCTGATTCATCCGCATGTCTAATTCTGCTTCAAATCGTATAGAAAAACCACGTTCGCCTTTATCAAATTGGTGAGATGAAACGCCTAAATCACCCAATATACCATCAACTTGAGTGATGCCATATAATTTCAAATAATTTTTAATGTATCTAAAATTATGTGGAATAAATGTTAAGCGAGTTTCTCCTACCGGGATATTAGCCTTTGCATCTTCGTCTTGATCGAATGAAAATAATTTCCCTTTAGAAGATAAATGCTTCAAAATTTCTTTCGAATGTCCTCCTCCTCCAAAAGTTAAATCAACGTAAACGCCATCTGGGTTTATTGCTAAGCCGTCAATGCAAGGTTGTAAAAGAACGGGAATGTGATAATGATTACTCATCATCGCCATCATTAAAATTTAAGTTACCCAACACATCTTCCGCCAATTTTTCGATATCCATATCCTGATTTAAGAACGCATCGTATAATTTCTTATCCCAAATCTCTATCACATTATTACTACCTAATACTTTTATATCCGTTGCAATGCTTGCATATTCTACCAATGGTTTTGGAAGCAAAACACGCCCAGTATTATCTGCATCTGCTGTTGTTGCGCCTCCTGTAAATTTTCTAACGAATACGTCGTTCGCTTTTATTAATCGATTGAGCTTACTTAATTTTTTGTTGAGTTTATTCCATTCGTTGATTGGATATAAAACCAAACATTTTTGATGAAGATTTCGGTTTATCACAAATCCTTTATCAAATACCTCCTCTAGTTGCTTCCTGAGATTAACAGGAAACATGAAGCGCCCTTTCGCATCAACCTTGCAATCGTATTCTCCTATAAGGCTTATCATTAGTGGTTTTTAGGGTTTTTTGATATTAATAATGCCAAAAATAATTATAATTTTCCCACTTTCTACCACTTTATGCCATTATTTACCACTTTTGTTGAAAAAAATATGATTTGTTAATTACAGACAATTAATTTTTACGTATATAATTTGTTTATTTTATTCGATAGAGTTCATATTTTAGGGCTAATCCATGAGATTTTCTTTCATTATTTCTTTCAATCTATTTCAATTACACTAATAGGAGATATTAACAATTGTTTTTTATGTTTTTAATTGTTGTTTTGTATGGGCCATTTTAAGCTAATTTGTATTACGTTATAGCAATATGAATATTTCATATATTTGGAGTCCCATTTATGGCGCATCAAAAATTTATAGACATAGAAAAACTATTGCAGACAAAAGCCACTAAGGTTTATAAATGGTTGCCTCGTTTTGTTATTAATTGGTTAAAGTATAAGCTTCACGAAAAAGATATCAATGCCTGTATGTTAGATTTAAAAGACGACACAGGATTGGTTTTTAATGCAAAAGTAATTGATTGGATGGGGGTAAAAGTTGAGGCGGTTAATGCCCATCTCATTCCTAAAACAGGTTCAATTGTTATTGCCGCTAATCACCCTTTAGGTGGTTTGGATGGATTAGCACTAACTAAGGCAGTGGGTGATGTAAGGCCAGATGTTCGTTTTTTTGTAAATGATGTATTAAAAAGCATCAAAAACTATGGTGAATTATTTGTAGCTGTAAATAAATTAGGATCATCATCGGCAACTTCTTTAAGAATAATGGAAGAAGTATTTAGAACAGAAAGTGCATTGTTGTTTTTTCCTGCCGGTATGGTCTCTCGTAAACAAAATGGATTAATTCGCGATTTAGTTTGGAAAAAAAGTTTCGTTACACAAGCCATCGATCATAAGAGAATGATACAACCTGTATTTGTGGAAGGCGAAAATTCACAGTTCTTCTATAATTTTGCAATGTGGCGCAAACGCCTTGGTATTAAAGCGAATATAGAGATGCTGTTTTTGCCAGACGAAATGTTTAATCCACGAAAGAAAGTTATTCGAATTCATTTTAGTAAGCCTTTTGATAGTTCTTTATTAGATGAAAGTAAATCACATAAACAATGGGCTGCTTTTATTTACCAATATATATATTCTCCAGAATTTATGAAAGGCGTATCTTTTGAAGAATACCGTTCCATAAAATAAGTACATTATATAATATTCTATAAAATGAAGGTTTATATATATTTAATATCGATACTAACCTTCTGTTTGTTTTCGTGTAAAACAAATTATGTTTACATCAACACAACAAATCCTTCTCCTGTTACTATTTCTGTTAATACAAAAAATGTCGGTATCATCAATAGAGCGATACCTTCCGATGACAATAAAACATTAAATACTCTCCATCAAAATGCTTCCGGTGAAAGTTTGCAACTTATTAAAGATGCTAGCCTTGAATGTATGAAAGGATTAAATGATGCGCTTGCTCAGAATAAGCGCTTTGATACCATTAAGTTATTGAATGCTGTTGAGTTGAAAACCCCTGTTATTGGTACTTTTCCATCGCATTTAATGTGGAACGAAGTAGAAGATATTTGTAATAAATATGGCATTGATATTTTATTTAGTTTGGAAATATTTGATACCGAATTAAAAATTGTTCCTATCACAACTCCTCCTAAAATTAATAATGTGATGGATGTTATTAATACGGTAGTTCAAGCTCAAGTAGAAATATCTACAACAATAAAAACTGGTTGGCGAATATATGACCCGAAAAATAAATACGTATTAGATGAATATCCTATGGCAGATCATTTAGCGATTACCGCTAATGCAACAACTATATTAAATACAACGGAGGCTCTGCTTGGCAGGAAAGAAGCCATTAAACAAAGTTCAAACAGGATGGGACATGATTATGCTGATAGAATTATTCCTTATTGGGTAAATTTGACGCGTGAATATTTTGTAAAAGGAACGAATAACTTTAAAATAGCCACCCGAAAAGCTAATACCAGAAATTGGGATGGAGCTGGTGAGTTATGGCTCATTGAAACCAAAAACCCTAAACGGAAAATTGCTGGCAGAGCATGTTATAACATGGCTATTTTAAATGAAATTAATGGCGATATCGATAAAGCTATGGAATGGGCTCAAAAATCTTATGAAAATTACAACAATAAATTAGCCTTGCAGTATGTTAATATGCTAAGGTATCGTAAAAAAAGTAATCAACGATTGAATTACCAGTTGGGCAATTAGTTGTAT
>JANXRU010000270.1 GCA_025356715.1 Bacteroidota bacterium | reverse complement strand
GATAATAAAAAACCAAACATCGTTTTAATGGATTTGGATATGCCCATTATGGATGGAATTGAAACTATTCGGTTTGCATCATCCGTTTATCCTCAAATAAAATTTATAGTACTTACTATTTTTGAAGATACCGAGCGTATCTTCGAAGCTATTAAAGCTGGCGCTAACGGGTATCTTTTAAAAGATGATAAGGCTGTAAACATTATGGACGCTATTAGTAACGTTATTGATTTTAATGGGGTTCCAATGAGTCCGTCTATTGCTAGAAAAGCAATGGAATTAATGCTTGGAAACAAGCCGACGATTGAAGAAGCTAATTCATTAGATAAACTCGGGCTAACAAATCGTGAAACAGAAATATTAAGAGAATTATCAAGCGGAGCATCTTACAGTTCCATTGGTGAAAAATTATTTATCAGTCCATTAACTGTTCGAAAACACGTAGCTAATTTATACGAAAAATTACACGTGAGTTCACGAACTCAAATAATAAATTTAGCGCATAAAAACAAATTGATTTAACGTACTTCCTTCTATCGAATAATATTAGAACCAAAAAGCCTCTTCTAAATGGACACTGAAATCGCAATGCGAAAAAACATTATTGATTACATTAAAGCCAATGATGAAAATCACAAAAACACAAATTTTGATGAGTATTTATTAACCGCATTGGTGCTTATTAAAACCAAAATAGAAATAGAGAAGGCAAAAAAATGATCACTTTAGTGTTTAGATTCTTTAAATAAATTCCCCCGAGGCAGGGTCTTAAGGGATTCTTTAGCTTAAAAACGCTTTAGAAATAACTTGTCAATAGACGTATTTATTGAGGCCAAAAGATACAATGCCTTGTGTTTTTTATAATATAAAATTAAAAGATACTCGAAAGTGAGTATGTGTATTCCTTTATAATTAGTGAGATTCGTGGTTGAAAAATCACGCTTATTAGTAACTATTAATTTAAAAACAAAACAATGAAAACAAAACAATTTTTTAAAAAAATTACCATGGCTGCCGCGCTGATATTCGGAACAGCGTTAACAACAAATGCTAATAATGTCCAAATTACAGGGACATCTGTGTCTGGTTCTATTGCCACTTTTAGTATTAGCTGGGATAACAGCTGGAATGCAAGTATAGCGCCAGCAAACTGGGATGCCGTATGGGTATTTATTAAATACCAAGATTGTGCAACTAAAATATGGGCACACGCTAGCTTAAGCACTGTTGGTGCTGATCACATCGCTGGCACACCTTTGCAAGTAGACCCAGTAACTGATGGCAAGGGAGTGTTTATACGCCGAAGTGTATTTGGTGGCGGCTCAACAGGCGTTGTATCTGTATCATTAAAAATGACCATACCAGCAGGCACATATAACTATAAAGTGTATGGTGTAGAAATGGTAAACGTACCGCAAGGTAATTTTGAAATTGGCGATGGTACGAGCGCATCTACTTTTAATAATTACACAGTAACTGCAACATCTCAGTCGGGAGGTATTACACCAGCCTTATTAGGCGGATCATCAGCGGGCGTTCCTTCAACTTATCCAATTGGATATAATGCTTTTTATTGTATGAAATATGAAATTACGCAAGAGCAATATGTTGAGTTTTTAAACTCATTAACGTACGATCAACAAAAAACACGTGTTATTATTGACCCTATTTCTGCTGTTGGTACTTATGCTTTTGCTAATGCTAGTGGTAGTGGAATTGTAATTGGCACTCCTGGTTTAAACAACACAGTACCTGCAATATTTGCTTGCGATGTAACTACTGGTGTTATTAATAATTCTAATGATGGACAAAATGTGGCTTGTGGCTATTTAAATTCAGCTGATTTAAATGCGTATTTAGATTGGGCTGCGTTACGTCCTATGACTGAAATTGAATTTGAAAAAGTATGTCGCGGTCCATTACCACAAGTAGCTGGTGAATATCCTTGGGGAACAACAGCTATAACACAAGTATATAATGGAATTGCAGGTTTTAATAATGGCTATACAGCAACTGAATCATATTCTCCAGCAGCAAATGGATTATGCGCTTATGGTGCATCTGCTGCATATCGCCCTTTACGTGCTGGTATTTTTGCAACCGGCTCATCTGGTCGCGCATCTGCTGGTGCAGGATATTATGGTGCAATGGAATTGGGTGGAAATGTTTATGAACAAGTTGTTTCAACTAACAATACACAAGGAATTGCATTTACGGGGAATTTAGGAGATGGAACATTATCATTAACTGGTGACGCTAACCAATCAACATGGCCTGCAAACACAGGCTTAGGAATGGCATTGAGGGGAGGCGCTTATGATGCGGCTGCTATATATATTCGTACTTCTGATAGAACTTATGGCACTTATACTAATGCTGTTAGATACTCCGATTTTGGCGGTAGAGGAGTTCGATAATTTGTTTTTTTAATTGACAACTTAAAAAAGTTTCAAGTTTAAACAAAAGAAAAAACAAATAAATTATAAACTCTCAAATAAAAATTTAACATGATAAAAACAACTCAACATATTGTAGTTGTATTGTTAATGCTAGTGTTTGCAAACATTCGATGTTTCGCACAATATAATGGTGGCAGTGCTGATGGTGCACATACCGATATATTAACGCAAACGTCTTGTGCAAATCCACCTCAGTTATATGCCTATTTTGGTGGAACGGCTGATGGAGCTCATACTGATTTACTAACACAAATAGCTTGTGCTAACCCTCCGCAATTTTATGCTTACGGAGGTGGCACTGGCGATGGAACCATAGTAGATATGCTTAACAATACAACTTGCTTATCACCACCACAGTTTTTTGCCTATATGGGTGGGGCTAGCGATGGCGCACATACTGATTTACTCACTAATATAAGCTGTGGAAATCCTCCACAATTTTATGCCTACAATGGCGGAACTGGCGATGGTTTCAGCGTATCAAATAAAGTAGTAAACTGTACAACACTTACTCCTGTAGCTGATTTCTCTGCATCGTCAACCACTATTTGTGTTGGGCAAACAGTTACATATTCTGATATGTCAACTAATGGCCCATCTAACTGGAGTTGGACATTTGCTTCGGGTACTCCCTCTGTATCGTCTTTACAAAACCCTACTGTTACATATAACACAGCGGGTACTTTTGATGCAACCTTAACTGCTACAAATTATAATGGTAATAATATGATTATAAAAACAAGTTATATTGTTGTAAATGCCTTACCAACACTAACGGTTAGTAGCGGTAGCATTTGTAACGGACAATCGTTTACTATTACGCCAAATGGTGCAAGTACCTATACTTATAGTGGAGGCTCAGCTACCGTTAGTCCAACCATTACATCAAGCTATACAATAACGGGTACAGATATTAACGGATGTACAAATACTAATTTAGCAATAAGTGCGGTAACAGTAAACGCTATACCTGTAATATCAGTTAATAGTGGTTCTATTTGTTCAGGTAATTCATTTATAATGAATCCTACTGGTGCAAACACATACACTTACAGCTCTAGTTCAAATACTGTAACGCCAACATCAAACAACTCTTATACTGTAACAGGGACAAGCCTTTCGGGTTGTGTAAGTACTCTTGGAGCAGTAAGTAATGTAACTGTAAACACTACGCCAACTATTACCGTAAATAGCGGAACGATTTGTTCGGGTAATTCATTTACAATGAATCCAACGGGAGCAAATAGTTATGTTTATAGCGGTGGCACTTCTATCGTATCACCTACAATAAGTAATACATACACCGTAACAGGCACTAGTATTGAAGGGTGTGTATCAACAACGGTAATAAGCTCTTTAACAGTAAATACTACTCCAGCAGTAACTGTTAACTCTGGTTCTGTTTGCGCAGGACAATCGTTTACAATGGTACCTACAGGCGCTAATAGCTATACATACTCAAGTGGCACAAGTGTTGTAACGCCAACAAGTACTGTAACATATACTGTAACAGGGGCAAGTGTTGTAGGTTGCATATCAACACCTGTAACGAGTAGTGTTGTGGTTAATGCAATACCAAGCATAACAACAAGCGCAACACCAACACTAATTTGTAATGGAGAAACAGCAACTTTAACTGTGAGTGGCGCTAGTTCATACTCTTGGAGTACAAGCTCTACAAGTAATATTCTAGTCGTGTCACCAACGATTACAACAAATTATACAGTAACAGGGACAAATAGTTTTGGTTGTAAAACAACAGCTATTGTTACTGAAAGTGTATCACCTTGTATTGGCATAGAAGAAATAACTGGAACTAAATCGAACATAACGGTTTATCCAAATCCAGCTTCTTCATTAATACATGTTGATTTCTTGACATTGAGTGAAATACCAGAAAACACTACTGTTCAAATTACAAATAGTTTAGGGCAAATGATGTGTTCTAAAAAAATTGAAGCTCCTGAAACAATCATAAATACAAGTAATTTAAGTGCTGGTGTTTATTTTGTAACCGTTTTTATAGGAAAACAACCTACAACGAAAAAAATAATTATTCAATAACGTATTTATTTTTAAATTTTAAAAAGCCACAGCATTTTCTGTGGCTTTTTTGATTTAAAAAATACTCTAAAGTGAGTATGGTACGACAGTTAGTATTAAATTATATTTGCTCGAACTAAAAAATTATTATTATGAAAAAACTATTATTAATTATTAGCGTTTTATTTACAAACGCTTTATTAAATGCTCAGAGCCCGTCATTTCAATGGGCAAAAAATTTACCAGGACAAAACGGTACCAAATCAGTTGCGGTAGATGCCTCTGGTAATGTTTATTCCATAGGTATATCTTATGGTGGTGATTTTGATCCAAGTTCCTCTACTTATACATTACCAACTATTTATGGAGGAACGTATGTATCTAAATTAGATGCTTCGGGTAATTTTTTGTGGGCGAAACAATTTGGGGGCGATGATTTTAATAGTCCTGTTACACCAAAGTCTATTACAGTAGACGCTTCTGGTAATATTTATATAACTGGGTATTTTCATGGGGCTCCCGATTTTGACCCGAGTAGTGCAACTTTTAGTATTACTACAACCATATTTGATGATGTATTTATTGTGAAATTAGACGCTTCAGGAAATTTTGTGTTTGC
>JANXRU010000251.1 GCA_025356715.1 Bacteroidota bacterium | reverse complement strand
TTAATTATTCTCATTTGTTGTGTTTTATAATTCTTCTAATAATTGATCTGTATTTACATTATCTAAAATATATTCTTCGTTTTGTGTTGAATCTACTTTTAATGTAGTTGTATTAAGTTGTTTGTTTAATGTATTTACATTTACCATTTCTATCAATTGATCATCATCAAAATTTGAAAATGATTGATGATTCACAATTTCTTGTTTTTCTAAACAAGCTAAAGTTTCGCAATTGTCTGTTTGTAGTGGTTTTGAAGAATTATAGATGTATACACTTAACCCAATAATTAAAATAAAACTAAATGTAAATGCTAATTTTTTCCCAAAAATAAAATCGGTAATCGTATCAATAATTGAAATTGATTTAGTTTTTTTGGTATATAATTTATCTTTAACGCAAGAACCAACAGATTCAAAATAATCATTAGAAACGATAAAAGGATTTGTTTTATCTAGTTGATATAATGTGTTATATGATTTCAACTCATTAGCTAATTCATTTTTGTAATTAATGGAATTTATAAGTAAACCTGTATACTCAGGATCCAACTCATTATATAAAGGTTTTTTTAAAGCTTTTAATTTAGAGTATGATGATAATTCCGTCTGATATTCTATATAGTTAGTAACCTCACTAAAATAAGTTGTTGGAATTGTAAAAACGGGTTCTTTGGAAAGACTCTTTAGTAATGGAAATTCAGCTAATTCATTTTCTAATTCTAACTTGAGTTTTAGCTTTTCTTCAAACAAAGTAAAATAATTTGATGGTAAATCAAATGGATTTCCTTCTTTTTTGTTAAAGGAGAAATTTGGTTCGTTTTCAAAATTATGTTCTTCGTTGTGATTCATTATGTTACTTCGACAATTTTTATGACTTAAGGTTTAACGGGTTACTAAATATTTTTCTATTTTTTTCGCGGCAATGTGGTAAGATGCTTTTAATGCTCCTACAGATGTTTCCAACACTTGCGACATTTGCTCATAAGGCATCTCGTCGTAATACCTCATATTAAATACTAATCTTTGTTTTTCTGGTAAGGTTAATATGGCATTTTGAAGTTTTAATTGGATTTCATCACCACTAAAAAAAGTATCACTTTCTAAGGATTTTGATAATTGATATTCGATAGGATGAATGGAGGTTGTATTGGCTCTTGCTTTTTGTCTTAAAAACGTCAGCGATTCGTTAGTGGCAATGCGATATAGCCATGTATATAGTTGCGATTCTTCTTTAAAATTAATTAAGCCTTTCCATACTTTAATAAATGTATTTTGAAGCACATCATCCGTATCATCATGACTAATAACAATCTTACGGATGTGCCAATATAATTTTTGTTGATATTTCTGAATTAAATGATGTAATGCCATATTTCGTGATGATTCATCACGGAATAATACTAATATTTCTTCATCAGAATAATGTTGCATTAAAATCTTTGACTTCAATTAGTATTTAAAGTTTAATTTATTTAAAAATAATTCCCTCTAATTTTCCCTTCACTAAATTCAATATTTGGGAAAGGAATTTTGATAATATTAATCCATGAAAAAACAGCTTTTAATACTTTTGATTTTGTTTTAATTCTTGTTAAATCAGCATCTAACGATATGTAACATTGTTGGTAACGGTTAAAATTAACAACATTTCCATTTTTGTCAGTCACAATTATATTATTATAACTGGCACCAATCATGCCATTGGCACCATAACCAACTGCTATATTGAGCCATTTAGGGAACTTTGTTTCAGGTTTCATAAACGAGGATGGATTGATGCTTAGCCAATACGTTTGCGCATTATAATCTTTTAGGATTCGCTCTGATGATGATTTGCCAAGTAAATTAGAGTTATAGTGCGCATAATCAGATGATGAATAGGAGAATTTTAGCTGAATTCGTTGTTCTTTCCAAAGTATTTTTTGTCCTATAACCAAACCACTTCCAAGAAAATTAGCACCCATATCGCCCCAACTAAAGCCCCACCCTCTACTATAACCATCCATCACTTCTATAGCACTCATATAAGCAAAACCGCTGAGGCCGCCAATCACTAATTGTTTTTTTGTAGTATAACCCGCCCATTCCATGGCATTCATCATCAATCTTCCTGTTTGGTAAGTTGTAAGTGCATGCCCACATTTGTCCATTTGAAGCCACTCCTCATTATCATTAAAAAAATGAAACTGTGACGTATTGTATTGTTGGTACCAAGCTTGATTAAGGTATATTAAGGAGCTAGATGTTAAACCTACCGAAGTTATTCCCAATAGTAATTTCCTTTTTTTGAAAATAGAAGTTGAGTCTGATGCAAATACAAAACTATTTACAAAGCAAAATAGAAGGATATGTAATTTTAATTTCAAAAAATTGATTAAGTTCAGTTTACCACCTAAAATTACTGATTATTTGTGGATGTTTTAGGGGTCTAATTTCATACGAAAGCTTAAGAATGAATTAATTTGATGTTAACTTTGTTAATTTATGTTTATTTTAAAAGCAAAATCGCTATAATATCATAGATTTGTAGTATAACCTCGTTTCAATGAAAAAGATTTTTATAGTTGTTTTAGCTCTTCTATCATTTATTAGTTATTCACAAGATAAACCAGTTCAAAATGTTGTGCCTGATAAATATATACAAGTATCAGGAGTTGTATTGGACGATAGTTTACAGCCTTTGCCGTTTGTATCCATTATGCTTAAAGGTACACGCTCGGGTACAGTGAGCGATTTTTATGGATTCTTTACAGTTGTTGCTAAAGCGGGAGATGAAATGCAGTTTTTCTCTATTAACCATAAAACGAAAGCGTATAATTTATCGGATACTTTATCTGGTAGACATTATTCTATCATTCAAATTTTGACAAAAGATACGATTCAATTAGCGACAGTTAATGTATTTCCTTGGCCAAGTAAAGAGCAATTTAAACGCGCTATTCTTAATTTGGATTTATCGGATACAGATATTGAGCGGGCGTACAAAAACATGGATAATGAAGATGTACGTGCATCTATTAAAGGAGGTGCTATGGATGCGGCTGCTAATTATAGAGTTCGAATGCAACAGCAATACACTAAACTTTATCAAGCAGGTCAATACCCAAGCATTAGTTTATTAAATCCTTTGGCCTGGGCTCAGTTTATTGATGCTTGGCGTAAAGGAAAATTGAAGATAAAATAAAAAACTATTTTATTAATCATTTTTTTGACTAAGAAAAAGTTAACTCAATGGTGCATCAAATAGTAACGTTATTTTATTTCATCAAAAGAAAAACTACTCTACCCAACTCTTATAATACTTCCCATCATCAATACCCATAGCTTCTTCCGTTACTTTTAGTGGGCGAAAAGTGTCAACCATAACTGCTAATTCTTGAGTAACGGTTTGTCCAATACTGCGCTCCATTGCTCCAGGAGCAGGGCCATGTGGAATGCCTTTAGGATGTAATGTAATATGACCTTGCTCAATATTGTTACGACTCATAAAATCACCATCCACATAATATAATACTTCATCACTATCAATATTGCTGTGGTTATATGGTGCAGGTACAGCTTGAGGGTGATAATCGTATAAGCGAGGCACAAATGAGCAAACCACAAAGGTTGACGTTTCAAATGTTTGATGTACTGGAGGTGGCTGATGCACTCGGCCTGTAATCGGTTCAAAGTTATGAATGCTAAATCCGTAAGGGAAATTGTATCCATCCCAACCAACAACATCAAATGGATGAGTTGCATATACAACTTCGTGCATCATCCCTTCTTTTTTTATTTTAATAATAAAATCTCCTTTTTCATCATGTGTTTCTAATTCTGTTGGTAATTTAAAATCACGTTCGCAAAATGGCGAGTGCTCTAATAGCTGTCCAGAAGAGCTTTTATATCTTTTTGGTGTATAATAAGGAGCAAACGACTCTACATAAAATAAACGATTTTCTGATGTTTCAAATTCTATTTGATAAATCATTCCTCTTGGAATTACTAAATAATCGCCATACTCAAAATTAATATTACCCATAAAGGTTCTTAATTTCCCTTTTCCTTTATGAATAAAAATTAATTCATCAGCATCAGCATTTTTATAAAAATACTTAGTGAGGCTTTCGGTTGGTGCTGCTAATCCTATTTGACAATCGCTATTTAATAAAACTGTTTTTCGGCTTTCTAAAAAATCGGCAGTTGGTTTTATTTCAAAGCCTTTTAATAATAATGATTTAATATTTTTATCAATCGCTATTTTAGGTTGAACAGAATAGCTTTTAATAATTTCCTTTACTTGTGTTGGCCTATGAATATGGTATGATAGGGATGAATGACCATTAAACCCTTCAGTGCCAAACAATTGTTCGTAATAAAAATCTCCTTGTGGAGATTTAAAAACGGTATGTCGCTTTTGAGGAATGTTTCCTAAGTGATGATATATTGGCATAGAATTTTTTTAAATTTTATTTAAAGATAAATCATTTTTTAGTATTTCAGCCAAATTCGGACGCAACCTGCTTTTGTACACAGACAAACATTCTGGGCCATTTTTCATTCTACCTTTTCTTAATTCACGTTGTTCCTCAATGGGTAAAGAGGCAATGGTTTGGCATTTTGGAGTACAGCAACCTTGCATTTTTTCAGCACATGAATTACATTGTATAAACAATAAATGGCAATCATCATTTTTGCAATTAACATGTGTATCGCAGGGTTTCCCACATTGATGGCAGTTACTTAAAATGTCAGCCGTAATGCGCTCACCAATACGTTCATCAAACACAAAATTCACACCTCTAAATTTACTTTCCAAGCCCTGCTCTTTAACTTCTTTAGCGTATTGAATGATACCGCCTTGCAGATGATTAACATCTTTAAAGCCTTTATGTTTTAAGTAGGCACTCGCTTTTTCGCAACGAATACCTCCTGTACAATACATAATTACTTTTTTATCCTCTTGTCCTTTTAAATGATTTACCACTAAAGGGAGCTCTTCCCTAAAAGTATCTGCATCTGGGCAAAAAGCCTTGTCAAAACGGCCAACTTCACTTTCGTAATGATTACGCATATCAACCACAATTGTATTTGGGTCTTCAATTGCTTTATTAAATCCTTCTGCGTTTAAATATGTTCCTGTATTAGAGGCGTCAAAATAGCTATCATTAATGCCATCAGCAACAACTTTATCTTTTACCTTAATAATTAATTTGTAAAATGATTTTCCATCATCATCTACCGCAATTTTAAAAGGCACGTTTGTAAAACGATTATCTTGATATAATTGATTAACAAATTCATCCCAATTACTTTTAGGTACGCTCATTTGCGCATTTATACCTTCCTGAGCAATATATATTCTCCCAAAACAGTTTAGGTTAGTCCATTTTATAAATAAACTATCACGGAACTCTTTTGGATCCTCAATTTTCACATACTTATAAAAAGAGAAAGTTACACGCTCAATTTCTTCATGAGCTAAACGAAGCTTTAATTCGTCTTTATTAATTCGATTTCTTAATTCTGGCATTTTCATAATAGTTATAATTGCAGGTTATACTATTTTTATTATTATTTTAACTTTAAGAAATGGATAGATTTTCAAATCCGCACATTTTTAGTTAGGTTTGCAAAGGTAGTAAAAAACTAAAAAAATACACCTAATTTTTTATGTACAATAAGGAAGATAAGATTTTAATTATAGGCGCCGCTGGGCAAATAGGAATTGAATTAGCGCAGGAATTAAGTAAATTATATGGCTCAAGTAATGTTATTGCTGCAGATTTAAAGCCTATTCCAGCTTTAGATGACAATCCTTTCGAGAAATTAGATGTTTTAGATAAAGATGCCCTTTTAAATATCGTTAAAAAGCATAGTATTTCTCATGTTTATCTTTTAGCTGCCTTATTATCAGCAACTGGAGAGCAAAACCCGATGTTTGCTTGGAAACTAAATATGGAAGGATTGTTTAATGTATTAGATTTAGCAAAGGAAAAACACATTTCAAAAGTTTATTGGCCTAGCTCTATAGCCGTTTTTGGACCAACTACTCCAAGAATAAATACTCCTCAATATACAGTGATGGAGCCTTCAACGGTTTATGGCATTAGTAAACAAGCTGGAGAACGTTGGTGTGAGTGGTATTTTCATAAATATGGCGTTGATGTGAGAAGTTTAAGATACCCTGGATTAATTGGCTGGAAATCGGCGCCAGGAGGCGGAACTACTGATTACGCCGTTCATATATTCCATCAAGCGCTTAAAACGAAATCCTACGAATGCTTTTTAAGCGCCAATACCGCACTCCCAATGATGCATATGGAAGATGCTATAAGAGCAACCATTGAAATTATGCATGTTCCTTCCGAACAAATCAAAATTAGAGGTAGTTATAATTTAGCAGGAATTAGTTTTACTCCCGAACAAATTGCCTCTGAAATCAAAAAACATATCCCTGATTTCACGATTTCTTACAATCCAGATTTTAGACAAGCTATTGCAGATAGTTGGCCGCAAAGTATTTTGGAGGATAAGGCTAAAGAGGATTGGAATTGGTCTGCTAAATACAATCTTTCGTCGTTAGTCGAAAATATGTTAATAAACTTGGCATAAAAAATGCACCTAAAAGAGTAACTTTTTTGAAATTCTATCGTAGAATATTACAAAATAAGTAATTTATGCTGATCATCGTTAAAATTACTCATTTTGTCTAATTTAAGATTTTAATTACAAAAAAAATACATATTTTAGTAAAAGCATTAGTTACATTTTAAATTTTAAGCTTATGAGAAAAATATACTTTATTCTAATCTTCTTGGTTTATCAAATTAGCCAAGCTCAGTCTCAATCATACGAACTTGGTGGGACTTCTGGTAAAGATACTATCAATTTAATTGATGCTTTAGGTAAAAAACAAGGTCAATGGATTTTGAAAGGAAAGCACAAAGCTGGATCTTGTTATGCTGCAGATCAAATTGCAGAAAAAGGAAAATATGCTGATAATCGTAAAATAGGTAAATGGTTAGAGTTTTACTGTAATGGTAATATGAAAAACCAATTAACATTTCAAAATGGCCGTGCAGATGGTTACGCTATTATGTATCACGAAAACGGTAAAGTTTCAGAAGAAGGAATTTGGAAAAATAACCGTTGGACAGGTCCTTATAAATTATTTTATGAAAATGGGCAGGCTCAACACGAATTTAACTTTAATGCAAGCGGAAAAAGAGAAGGTCCTGTAAAGTATTTTTATGAGAATGGACAAGTTGCTATTGAAGGTAGTTTTGTAAATGGTAAAGAAGCTGGTGTAATTAAAGAATATCATGAAAATGGTGATTTAAAAGCTGAAAAAACATATAATGACGGCAATGTAGACGTAGCTTCTATAAAAGAATTTGAACCAAAAAAACCAATTGTTAAAACAAAAGACGAGCCTATTGATAATGCTCCGAAAGTTGTTTTAAAACCAGATGAAAAACCAAATGGTGTTGTAACTAAGGGACCTTTAGTATTAAATGGCCAAAATATTACCTACAATAAAAATAAACAAATTACCAAGGACGGTGTCTTTAAAGATAATCGCTTAATGGATGGTAAAGCATATATATATGACGAGAATGGAATTATCCAAAGAATTGCCAAATACAAAAACGGAGTTTATATAGGAGATACTCCTATTGAAAACTAATATACAATTTACTTATTATAAAAAAAGACGGTTTTGTACCGTCTTTTTTTATTTACTACCTTTAACCTCGTTATTTTAACTATGGAAAAATTATTTATATACAATACACTAAGTAGAACTAAAGAAGAATTTAAGGCTATTAATGCGCCGTTTTTAGGAATGTATGTTTGTGGCCCTACAGTATACAGTGATGTGCATTTGGGGAACTGTCGTACATTTATGTCGTTTGATATTATTTACCGCTACTTAACACATATTGGCTACAAAGTACGATATGTAAGAAATATTACAGATGCAGGGCATTTAGAAAGCGATGGAGATGTTGGAGAAGACAAGATTTCTAAAAAAGCGAAACTAGCTCAACTTGAACCAATGGAAATAGTACAAACGTATACTGTTGGTTTTAGAGATGTGATGAATTTATTTAATGCGCTTCCGCCAAGTATAGAGCCAACTGCTACAGGTCACATTATTGAACAACAAGAAATAGCGAAGAAAATTATATCCAACGGTTTGGCATATGAGCATAATGGAACTGTTTATTTTGATGTAGAGAAATATGCAAAATCTAATAATTATACAGTGCTTACTAATCGTAAGTTGGAAGAATTACTTGAAAATACGAGAGATTTAGATGGTCAAGATGAAAAACGTAGTAGATTAGATTTTGCATTATGGATAAAAGCGAAGCCTGAACATTTAATGAAATGGCCTAGCCCTTGGGGTATAGGGTTCCCAGGTTGGCATATTGAATGTTCGGCGATGAGTACCAAATATTTAGGAGAACAATTTGATATACATGGTGGCGGTATGGATTTACAAGCAACACATCACACCAACGAAATAGCTCAAAATATTGCCTACAGTGGTAAATCGCCCGCTAATTATTGGCTGCATACAAACATGTTAACAGTTAATGGCCAGAAAATGAGTAAGAGTTTGGGGAATAGTTTTTTACCATTAGAACTTTTTACGGGCGATCATCCTTTATTAAGTAAAGGTTTTAGCCCAATGGCTGTACGTTTTTTTATGATGCAAACACATTATAGGAGTACGCTAGATTTCAGTAACGATGCATTAGAAGCAGCGGAGAAAGCATTTAATAAATTGATGGAGAGTTATAAAACGCTTCAAATATTGGTAGCATCAGCCAATTCAAGCGAAGACGTAAAAGCAATTGAACGATCTTGTTATGATGCTATGAATGATGATTTTAACACACCTGTTTTAATTGCTAATTTATTTAATGCGATTCGTTTAATAAATTCTGCAAATGACAAAAAATCAACAGTAACACAAGCTGATCTCTCATTATTAAAAGATATTTATCAGCATTTTGTGTTTGATGTCATGGGATTGAAAAAAGAAGAAGAAACTGGTAAAGCAAATACGGCTTTAGAAAGTGTGATGAGTTTAGTTTTAGATTTACGCTCAAAAGCGAAGGCAAATAAAGATTTTGCCACTTCGGATGAAATTAGAAATAAGTTAACGGAAGCTAATATTCAAGTTAAGGACGGAAAAGAGGGTGTTACTTGGAGTATTTAGTTTTTTTATCAAATTAACTAATTAGTAAAAATTCCATTTCTTAGTTAATACCTTTTTCGGTTTTTATTTAGTATTTTCGTAATTACTTATATAAATGCTAATAGTAATGAAATCTATTTTTTGCGTCTTATTTTTTACAACTAGTTGTTTTTTGCAAGCACAGCCGCCTAGCAAATTTTATACTCGAGTAGGAGGTGCTGGTTATGATGTAGGATATGACGTAAAACAAACTCTTGATAATGGTTATGTTATTACAGGATCTACAAGTAGTTATGGATTAGGAAATACAGATATGTATTTCCTAAAACTTGATAGTGTTGGGCAAATAAGAATTCAAACAACCTTTGGAAATGTAAATAATGATGTTGGCAAATCTATTATTCAGCTAATCGATTCTAGTTATGTTATGGTTGGATATACCAATTCTTTAGGTTTTGGTGGTTATGATGTTTTTTTAGTTAAAGTAGATAAAAATGGAATATTACTTTGGCAAAAAACAATTGGCGGAACTAATTGGGATTTTGCCAATTGTATTCAACAAACAACTGATGGTGGTTTTATTATTGCTGGCTCGACATTTAGTTATGGTTACGGTAATTCAGATGGTTATGTTATAAAAACGGATGCTAGTGGAAATGTAACTTGGAGTAAGTTTTTTGGAGGGATAAAAGACGATGAGTTTAAATCGGTTATACAAACTGTAGACGGAGGATATGCTTTAACTGGAAATACAAAAAGTTATGGTGATATAAACGGAGATGCTTGGGTTTTTAAATTATTAGCAAATGGAGATTCTTCTTGGAGCAAACAATATGGCGGAAGTAAGGAAGATTTTGGTAATAAAGTATATCAGCTTCAAAATTTAGAATTAGTAGTTGTTGGAGGAACTAAAAGTGTATCTACTAACAGTGTTATCGAAACTATGGTTGTTAAATATGACCCAATTATAGGTACTCAATATATTAGTTACGTTAATTCCGGAACGAAAGATGAGTATTATAATAGTTTTGCTGAAGGATTAAATGGGAAATTAGCTGCTTGTGGAAAATCTACCAGTGCTATTTTTGGGATTCAAGGTATAGTGCATATTTATACTAATTTTTTTAATTACTTTAATTTTTTCCCTTTTGCAGCTGGAACCAATGATGAACTTTTTTCAATTTATAAAACAAAAGATAAAGGATTTGTCTGCGTTGGAGTTACACAGAGCCTAACATCACTTTTACAAGATGTCATAATTTTGAAAATGGATAGTACAGGAGCATATGCTAATAATATCACTAGTGTTCAAAATAATTTAGACATTAACTCTGATTTCACATTCTTTCCAAATCCTGCAAGTCATATTATAAATATCAGAATGAATAATGCTTTAAAATTAAGTCAACCAAATTATAAAATAATAGATATTGAAGGAAATATTATTAAGAAGGATTTTATAATTAGTAATGACTGGCAAATAGAAATTCAAAATTTAGCAAATGGATTGTACTTTTTACAATTATTTGATAGTAGTAATTTACTCAAAACTTCTAAAATTTCTATTCTAAAATAAGTATAATGTTAAATACTGTTTTTTTGGAAAGTCGAAATAAATTTACAAATTATCTATGGTTGTATTTTGGTATTATCGTCCTCTTAAATTTTATTTTTAAAATTACCGATTTGGGTTTTTCATCTTATTGGTATGATGAAATTATTAGTGTTCAATCTGCATCGCTTGATTTTGGTCATATTAAGCATGTATCTGAATGGGATAAAAACCCTCCTTTTTATTATTACTGTTTGAGTGTTTGGATCAAGTTATTTAATGATGCTGAATTTACGGTCAGATTATTAAGTGTTGCCTTTAGTTCATTAGCGGGAGGTTTATTATTTTTAATTGCAAATAAATATTTTAATAAAGCAACTGCTATTATAGCTTCTATGCTTTTTATTTCAAGCAACGTATTGTTTTATTATTCTCATGAAGCGAGAGCTTATTCCTTAGTCCTTATGTTAGTATTACTTTCCACAGCTATTTATTTTAGATTTAAAGAAAATCCAACAATTATTAATGTCTTTTTATTAGGTCTAGTTAATTTTTTGCTGATTTATACGCATTATATTGCTGGGTTAGTATTGTTATTTCAAACTGCATTAATGCTATTTTATTTTAATAAAAATCAAAAAAAATATTTTTCGATTAGTTTAGTAATTGTCTTGGCATTAACAGCAATCCGTTTCACTAAAAAACAAATTTTATTAATTGTAGATTTTAATAGTTCCAATCATGTTTTTTGGCTTAAGAAATCAGACTGTAATTATCTAGTGGAAGTACTATCTAGTTTTCTCTTTAATAATTATGTTTCTATACTTTTTTTAGTTCTTATTTTAATCGTGATAGGTTTTGTTATTGTTAAAAAAGCTAATATAAACGAATTCTATCTAATATATAGTATTTGTATTGGCTTAGGCTCTATAATACTACTATATGTATTAGGAAAAATTACGCCAATATTTTTAGAAAGATATCTCATTTTCTCTTTACCTTTTTTATTCATTTTAGTAGCATATGGATTATCATTTATTAAACTGAATTTTATACCAGTTTTATTGACTGGAATTTTACTTGCGTTTTCAATGTGTAATATGGATTTTAAGACCGAAAAAAAAATGGACTATCGAGGTACGGTTAATTTTATTAAGTCTATAAAGAACAAAGATGATTTAATCATTGTTAAAACGAAAGACATTAAACCTCTGTTTTGTTATTATTACGATAACGATTTTTTTAGCGCACAAAAGAAAGATTTACCGATAGAGGAACAGATAGTGTTTTGCAATTCATGGCAGGATTTAGGACTTGACGTTAAAAATTATAAACGTATTATTGTTATTGATTCTTATCAAGAATATAATTTAAATGAGAAAGAATTTGTTTTTAAATTAACTGAACAAAAAAAGAACTGTTTTACGACTAGCTATTATACAGGCGTTAGAATTTCGGTATATAAATAAATCTTAATTAAAATACTTTTTTAGCTTTAAGATAGGCTTTTCAATTAAGTACCAAGAAATAGATGCTAGGGTTATTGTAAGAAAAGTCCAATAAACTATCCGAATAGATAGATGATCGGTAGGAGGTAACTTTTGAGCAATAAACTTCTCAAATACTTCTGGCATAAAGTTGTGGATAAGATATATACCATAACTTATCTTTCCTAAATAAAGCGATACTTTATTCTCTAATAACTCTTTTACTCCATTTTTGAATTTGCTTTGAGATGCAATGCCAACTAAAAAAAAATAAATTAGAGAAGTAGATGTATTATTTAAAAAGCTTTTAAGGTTTACAGAAAGAATATCAGGAAATATAAATAAAATGATGTATAAAATAATAGAAAAGGTTAACGCTTTTTTTGTAATTAGTTTTTCGAAAAAAACTAAGTGATTTAATTGTAAGTATGCTAAAAGAGCACCTAAGCCAAGAGAATCGAAGCTACTAGTTAAAAAAGCATTTGATCCGATTGTATATGGACTTAAAAATAAAAAGTAATATTTACTTATTAGTGAAATTAAGATAATAAATATTATAGCTTGTAATATTCTCTTTTTGGGAAGTAACAACATAACAAAAGGCCATATTAAATAAAACTGTTCTTCCACGGCTAATGACCAAAGGTGAGTTTTACTACCGATATACCCATTATGAATTGTCATATAAATATTTGTAGTGTAAGTAAGTAAATATCCATAATAGTCTTTGACTTGATTGAATGAAAAAAACAGCACAAACAATAAAATAATATAGTATAATGGAAATATTCTTAGCGTACGTCTTATATAAAAGTTTTTGATTTCTTTAAAAAATGTAGTTGATTGATTGTGAATTGCTTCTTTTTTTTGTAATAAAATTACTGTAATTAAGTACCCACTAATTACAAAAAATAAATTTACGCCAGTTCCAAATGGAATTTTATTAAGTACTTCTCCTCCATAATTTCCAACGATAAAATGTGCTATTAAAACTCCTAATACTGCAAAACATCGAAGACCATCTATTTGTAAAATTTGCTTATTTAGGTTTTGACTCATTATAATAATTTCTGAAATTTAAAAGTAATTTTTTTAATCGGTATAGGCAAACCCTCAATTTCACATTGTGAATAGTATATTGTCGTTTTGTTATGTAATAGTTTCTATTTATAATTTATGTTGTAAATTTGATTCTCAAAATAAATTTATATATCTGGCTATCAATAGAATCCTTACATATATCAATTATCGTTTTTCTTCGTTTACCGAACACGATTTGCATTCGCCATTCATGTATAATTTTTATATGCAGTTGGTGAATAATCCTCACGTTTTTTCTGATTTCGAAGATTTAAAAAAAATAAGGAAACAATTAAGCTTAAACGCTGAAATAATTGCTGTTAATGATTTTGGAGCAGGATCTAAAAAAATAAAATCAACTAACAGAAGTATTAAACAGATTGTAACACATGGTATCGCTCCTCAAAAGCAAGCAGAGTTTTTGTATCGTTTAATTAATTTTTTTAACCCAAAAACTATTATAGAATTAGGTACTTCTGTTGGCTTAACGACCTTATATTTGGCTAAGGCTGTTCCAAAATCAACAATATACACATTAGAGGGATGTGAAAATTTGGCGAAATTCTCATCGCAATTATTTAAAACAAATCATGCGGAAAATATTACGTCTATTACAGGAAATTTTAATGAAACGTTTCCTAAATTGACTAACTCGTTAGAAACAATTGATTTTTTATACATTGACGGAAACCATGCATACGAACCAACGATGAGGTATTTTGAAATGGCGTTACACAAAAAACATGAATACTCTGTGTTTGTTTTTGATGATATTAATTGGAGTGAGGGTATGCAGCAAGCATGGCTAGAAATATGCGCACATCCAGAAGTTACTTTAAGCTTAGATTTTTTCTTTTTGGGAGTAATTCTTTTTAGAAAAGAACATAAACACAAAGAGCATTTTACGCTGAAGTTTTAAAATAATACCAAATGAAATTGTATATAGTTCAAAGATTCGTCATCCTGAACTTGTTTCTTGGTTTCAACAGATGTTGAATTAAGCTCAGCATGGCTGCCTACGATTGGACTGCTTATAGTATCAATTTGGTATAATCCAATAAAAAACCGCTTTAATAATTTTATTAAAGCGGTTTTTTATAAATTATATTGAATTAAAATTATTCAAATTTAATTTTAGAGAAACGATCTTGACCTTTATCTTCAGTATAGATAAAGATTTCGCCATTAGAACTTGGTACAAAAATTTCAGTATCAGAAGGAGGCATAAATTGTGGGTTACGCTCTTGAATAGGCGCAAAACAAAAATCATCATTCTTCATTAATACATTACGTTTAGTTACGCTTCCGTTACCTAACGACATAGTATTACAAACGAAGTTAGAGCCGTGTATTCCTGTTACTGTTTTTAAATCTTTTGGTTCAAAATCTGCTTTTTCGTAACGCTCAATGTTTTTTGGGTGGTCGTCATTTAAGATATATAAATTTTTAGCAGTTGCGAAAGCAATGTACTGTTTAAATACGTGCGCATTTCCATTTACTCTCATGTTTTGACGTAATGGAGAGTTTTTAATCCATTCGAATTCACCTTTAGCATTTAATTTTGCTACAATAACGTCCATATATTCATATTCATAATAGCCGTTATTCATACCCATTGCAGAGCCCATTAAACCGCCACCGAAACCACCATAACCACTGTTAGAGTTTTGACGGTATTCTTCACTGTATTGTTCACCAACATAATAAACAGCATCTCCAATTGGTAAAATATAATCCAATTTGTATTTAAAGTATCTTGAACGACGGGGATTAGATTCTAAATCAAATAATAATTTATCATCAAAAAATTTAACTGTTTTTCCAGAAACTGTATTTGAAGTTGTATTTACTTTAAAACTGAAAATCCCAACTTTAACTAAATCTCTTCCTTTTCTTTCAACAACATCTTTTAAAAATCCACCAATAACAATTTCGTTATCATTTGATTTTGAAAACTCGATATCTTTTACATAATAGTCATCATCAAAACCAAGATCTAATTGTTTTGGTTGTTGATCAGCGGCATTTAAAGTATAAACTTTTAATTTATATTTTTTCTCTCTATCAGTTGAATTTTTTGCTAATTCAGTTACACAATAAAATATATTGTCATTTTTATCAACATGTAAGCCAATATATCCATAGCTATCAAATTTAGTAGGATCTAAACCAAAAAGAGATGCAACGAAGCCAGCGCCCCAAGAACCACTAGAGTTAAGGTTTTGATTAACTGTTTTTGTCCATACTTTTTTCTGTGAAGCAGCATCCATTAAAATCAAATCTGTTTTATATTCATCAGTTTTATTTGCTTTATGTGATGCTTTAATAACAAATTTAGTTTGTGTTGGATTTGGATAAATATCAAAATCAACAAACTCGTAGTGATCTGAACTTACAGTTGTAATTTCTTTTAATTGATCAGCAACTACACCTGCAGAAGATACTGTTTGAAAAAATAGCGTCATTTTATCTGCTTTTTTATCATACTGTCTTCTAAAAATAAACACATTACCGTTAGAATATTCTACATCTTCAATTTTTGTTTGGTTTTCTTCACCTAAACTAATTTCTTTTGAAAATAAAGGCTTTAATGATTTTTTATCATATTTCTCAATATAAAACGAAGTTCCTTTGCCTTTACTTCTAATACGGTAACAATAAAAGCTATTTTCGTCGCCACCAAGCATACGATTCATTTTATTGTTTTTGTCATTGTCTAACGGCGGACCATCAGTCATCTGAACTTGAGCAAAAGCCATACTTCCCAATGTGAGCAGGCAGGTTGTAAGTGTTTTAATTTTCATAAGTAGTTATTTTATTTGTTTTTTAGTTGTCTATGGTATAGTCATGTTATCTTCATTTGTTCCCGATAGCTATCGGGATGTACTGTCGGCAACATTTCTATTTCATAAGTAGTTATTTATTTGTAATATTTAGTATCATAAATATATGTATTTTATTCAAAATGTACTATCAACTTAAAATTATTTCAATTTTATTTCCTGCACATATATAGTAATTCGCCTTTAGGTAAGCGGTAACGTTCTACTAGTTCTGGAGAAATTTCTTTTGTGTAGTCTTCTACAGTTACTTTAAAGCCAGCATTGGCTAATTTATCTTTGTAATCGAGTCCAAATAAACGTACGTGATCTTTTTGCCAAAAATGAATTTCACGGTCTCTTTCGGTTACTATGCTTTTATCTTCATAAGTTTCGTAACGATTAACATCTTGTGGAATTTGAAAAATCCCAAAACCTCCTGGTTTCATTATTCGGTAAAGTTCGGCAATGCATTGTTCCGCATTTTCAACATGCTCCAATACATGGTGACAAAATATCACATCAAAGGTATTATCCTCAAAAGGCGCTTTGTGTAGGTCAAAATGAACATCTGCTATAGGGGAATTGTAATCGCCCGTAGTATAATCTAAATTAGGCATAGCTCTAAATAATTTGTAAAAACATTGTTCTGGAGCAATGTGTAATAACTTGTGTTTGGCAGTAAAAAAATCTGTTTTGTTTTTTAGATACAACCATAACAAACGGTGTCTTTCTAACGATAAGCTACCAGGGCACAATACGTTATCTCTTTTAGCTCTACCACTATAGCCATATGGTAAAAATTTACGATATGTTTTTCCACTAATAGGATCTTCATAAGTATTACCATAATAGAGGTAAGGAGCAATTTTGCTAAAAATTAAACTGAATTTAATAAGTATAGGTCTAGGTATGGTTCTTAATAGAAAATGAAACATGAATGTTTGGTTAAGTTATAGTACTATTAAATAGTGTAGCTATTAAATTTAAAGGCTGAAATTACTAAATGTATGGCTTCAAACCAAAGGAAAATCAAATTAAAATAGTCGTTTTAATTCCGATAATTGCTCGATACGAATTAGTTTTTCTATCGAATTTTTTATGGGAATAGAGGATAAATAAATAGCATCCCAGCCTGCATTTAAGCCACCTACAATATCAGCCTCATAATTATCACCAATCATTACGCATTCGTTTTTATGGGCATTAGCTAATTTTTCGGCTATTTCAAAAATTTGAATATGGGGCTTATTAAACCCATGTTCTTCCGAAATGATGATATGGTTAAAAAAAGGTTTTATACCACAACAATCTAATTTAATATGTTGCACTTCTTTAAATCCATTAGTGATGAGGTGGAGTTGATACTTATCTTTTAAATAATTCAATGTATCAATAGCTCCTTCAATTAGGTGTGTTTTATAAGGCGAGATAGCTAAATAATCGTCGGCCCAAATTTTTGATAATTCCACATTATCATACCCATAATGGTTAAAAGCTTGATTAAAGCGTTGGTAACGTAGTTCTTCTTTAGTAACGAGTTTTAACCCATATTGTTGCCACCAGTGGTTATTAATGTTTTCATAGGTTTTAATAAAATTTGCAAAAGGCACCTTGCAGTGTTTTTCTATGTGATGTTCGGTAAATAATTGTAAAATAGCTTCGCGCGAATTTTTTTCAAAATCCCAAATTGTATTATCTAAATCAAAGAATATATGTTTGATGTGTTTCATTTAAAGTTAAGTCGAAGTGTTATTTTTATAACTCTTTTTCAAAAATAGTCTTTTCAAAATTATAATTTAAATTTGGTTTTCATTAACCAACAACTATTCATAAAATCAATGAATAGTTCGCTGATTGTTATTTATTTGGTTGTAGATTTATGATACATATTATAATGGCGTGGTAGTTAAAAAACATACATCAAATAAGTTTACACGTTTTTGGAAACTGATTGGCCCTGGCTTAGTAACTGGTGCCAGCGACGATGATCCATCTGGTATTGCAACCTATTCACAAGCAGGCGCTGCTTTCGGGCTGTCTACACTGTGGACAGCCATTATCGCATTTCCGTTAATGGCAGCTATTCAACAAATGTGCGCGCGCATTGGTTTAGTTACCTCTCAAGGCTTAACAGGCACGCTTAAAAAGCATTATCCCAAACCAATTTTGTATTTGATGTTAGCATTTAGTTTCCCAGCAATCGTTATGAATATTGGTGCTGATATTGCGGGAATGGGAGCGGTAGGAAACTTATTATTTCCAAAAATTGATGCGATATTTTTTAGTGTCTTTTTTACAATGATACTGTTGGGGCTTATTATTTTTTTACCCTATCAAAAAATAGCATCTGTGCTTAAATATTTATGTATTGTGATGTTGGTTTATTTTGTTGTTCCTTTTTTATACAAGCAAGATTTTGCGGAAATTATAAAAGCCACCTTTATACCAACCATAAAATTCGATAAAGCCTTTATTGCCATTATTGTTGGTATACTTGGCACCACTATTTCGCCTTATTTATTTTTTTGGCAAGCTTCTGTTGAGGTTGAAGAAATGAAGGGAAAGAAAAAGCATTTAGTAGTTAATAAAAGAATCATTCACGACATGAAAAAAGATGTTGATTTTGGAATGACGATTTCAGGATTTGTAATGTACTTTATTATTTTAACAGCTGGCACGGTTTTGTATAAAGGCGGCGTTTTTCAAATTGATACCGTGGAGCAAGCTGCTATGGCTTTAAAACCGCTGGCTGGTAATTTGGCGTATTTACTTTTTGCTATTGGTATTATTGGTACAGGGCTAATAGCTATACCAGTTTTAAGCGGTTCGTTATCTTATATTTTTTCGGAAACCTTTGGGTGGGAACAAGGCTTAGATAAAAAGTTTCATGAAGCAAAAGGCTTTTATGTCATTATTGCTATTTCTTTATTATTGGGTTTATCCATGAATTACTTGGGCATTTCGCCTATTAAAGCATTGATTTATACTGCCATTTTGTATGGAATTACAGCGCCAGTTTTAATAGCCATGATTTTACATATATCCAATAACAAAAAAATAATGGGTGAGTTTGTAAATACGCGATCGGCTAATGTGCTAGGTTTTGCAGCTTTTGCAATTATGACTATAGCTGCAGGGCTATTATTGTATATGCAATTGGTTGATTAGAAAGTTTTACTATTTTAAAATATTTGGCGGTAAACTATTTTATTAAAGAGTAGAAAAAAAATCTTGGTAAATAATACACCATACGCTATCAATGAAATACAGATAAGAAGCCCTTGTAGGAGTTATCGTTTAAGCTAAAGATATAAAAGTACGTTCCATCGGGACAATCCTTCATTTGGTTTATTTTTTTTGCCTCATTAAATACTTGTTGACCCCAGCGGTTATAAATAATCAAATCCAAGGGAATGTATGTTTGCTTATTACAGGTTATTTTAAACTCATCATTTACCTTATCATCATTGGGTGTAATGATATTTGGAATATGTGGTTGACATAAGGTATCAACTGCATCAGTTGTTTGTTGTTGGGCCTTTTTGTACCCCCATATAACATTTGGCAATCCTAATAGAGCATGGTTTGCAGTAAGAACTGATCTTGGTGAAAAAGCACATGCATTACCTGACAAATTAGGCTTATTTATAACACTTAGTGATGGTTCATTTTCTTCACAAACATATATTTTTCCGTCAGGTCCTAATTGCAGCTGATAATAAGTACCTGTATTATCATAATCGATTATTTTTTGAGAATTTTTAATTAGTAAGGAGTCCCAAGATGATATGTCGAATTGTAAAAGATTTGAATTTAAAGTGTAACCATTATCAACATATATGTATTTGGCATTTGGAGAAAATTCAAAGCCATAAGTATGCTGAAATGGTATATGAAAACTTATAGGATTAGATAACATTCCAGTAGTTTTATCAAAATTTAGTAATTCTACTTTATTATCAGTGAATAAACAAGATCCTAATTTAGTTCCATCCTGAGAAATTTTCATTTGCCCTATAGTATTATAACCAGTTGGATCACAACAATGCAAACTACCTACAGATGAAGTAATAGGTATTATA
>JANXRU010000250.1 GCA_025356715.1 Bacteroidota bacterium | reverse complement strand
CCTGTAATAGGAACCGTACTACATAACGTAATTTGTATATCTCCTGTTCCTGGAGGTAAATCCACAATTAAATAATCTAATTCGCCCCAAGCTGTATCAGTAAATAATTGCGTTAATGCTTTTGATGCCATTGGCCCACGCAATGCTATTACCTGATCAGGGCCTGCTAAAAAACCAACAGAGTTTAATTTTACACCATAACTTTCTACAGGTGACATCTTTGGTTTGCCTTCGTATTCGCCTTTTCCAGGCATTTCATTTTGCACATCAAACATAATCGTTTGCGATGGCCCATAAATATCAGCATCTACTAAACCAACTTTAGCACCTTGCTTTGCTAAGGCAACCGCTAAGTTAGCTGATACAGTAGACTTCCCTACTCCGCCTTTACCTGATGCAACGGCTATAATATTTCTCTCTTGTGATAACGTTCCTAAATCTTTATTGCGTGTAGACGTTACATTAGCTGTCATATTTACCTTAACGATAGCGTCTTTATCAACATAATGTTTAATGGCATTTACACAAGCATTATGTATCATGTCTTTCATGGGGCATGCTGGTGTAGTCAGTACAACGGTGAAAGCAACATTTTTTCCATCTACTACTACATCTTTAATCATGCCAAGAGTCACTAAATCTTTTTTAAGATCTGGATCATCTACGTATTTTAGAGCGTCTATAACGCTATCAATTGTTATTTCCATTTGATTTGTGTTTTAAACACAGAGGTTATGAGTTTAGGAGTTCACTGAGTTTATTTATATAAATCTCTGTGTGCTTTATTTCTCTTTGACTCTGTGTTGAATAAATAATTTTAAATCTGTTTTGCCATATTTAATAAATCGCCTTCTTCAAAATCTCGTCCCATTAATTGCAATCCTATTGGCAATCCATTACTATGCACTCCATTAGGGACTGAAATTGCTGGGCAACCAACGATGTTAGCCTGAACCGTAAAAATATCTTCTAAATACATTTTAATGGGGTCTTGGCTATTTTTTCCAAACTCAAATGCTGTGCCTGGTGTTGATGGCGTTACAATGAAATCATATTGAGATAAAATCTCTCGTGTTTTTTGTCTGATTTTATTTCTCACTTTTTGTGCCTTACTATAGTACGCATCATAATATCCTGCACTTAATACAAACGTACCTAACATAATACGGCGTTTCACTTCTTTACCAAATCCTTCGCTACGCGTTTTTTTATACGTACTCTCTAAGTCATTAGCGTTAGGGCTTCTGTAACCAAAGTGGACGCCATCAAAGCGTGACAAATTGGAAGATGCTTCTGCTGTTGTTAATACATAATACGTGGGTACTAAAAAATCTAAATAAGGAAAATCAACAGCATTTACTTGATGTCCGTTTGCTTTCAATTTTTCTAACGCATCTAACGTTTGTTTTTTTACTTCTGGGTCTAACCCATCAGACTCCACGCACTCTTTTAAATAAGCAACTTTATATTTCTTTTTCTCCGCTAAAGCATCCACATAACGACCAACTGGTTTTTGAGAAGCTGTTGTATCATACTCATCTTGTCCAGCCATCACTTCTAATAAAATAGCAGCGTCCTCTACTGTTTTAGTGATAGGCCCTATTTGATCAAATGAAGAACCATAAGCAATTAAACCCCAACGAGAAATTCTTCCGTAAGTTGGCTTTAATCCAACGGTTCCAGTAAACGAAGCTGGCTGACGAATACTACCTCCCGTATCAGAACCAAGAGTAACATGGCATAAATTGGCTGCAACAGCAACTGCAGAGCCACCTGAAGAGCCCCCTGGTACGCAGTTTTCATTTAATGGATTTAATACTTTACCAAAAGCAGAATTTTCATTACTACTACCCATTGCAAATTCATCACAATTTAAGCGACCAATAATGATGGCGTCTTCTGCAACTAAACGTTCAACGACAGTTGATGAATAAAGAGATTCAAAGCCTTCTAATATTTTTGACGAACAAGATACTTTATGTCCTTTGTAACAAATATTATCTTTTAATCCGATAACAACACCTGCCAATTTACCTTGAGTTTTAGCCGCAATTTTCGCATCAACCAATTTAGCCTGCTCTAAGGCCGATTGCGTAAACACTTCTAAAAAAGCATTTAAGTGTTTTTTGGATTCGATGGCAAGTACTGATTCTTCTACTAATTTCACGCACGTTGTTTTCCCTGCTAATAAATCAGTTTGTAAGTTTTTAATGGTAGTAAATGTATACACAGTTAAGGTGTTAAATAATAAAAGCGTCAATCAAACAGAAAGACGCTTTTAAAAATGGTT
>JANXRU010000235.1 GCA_025356715.1 Bacteroidota bacterium | reverse complement strand
AATAATAGGCAACGCTGCTCCAACATTGGTTTCATAATTAAAATCAACCCTGTTTAATTTGGATATTCTTTGCAAGGATTCGTAATTTTTGAATGATGATGAATTAGCAATTTTATTGCAGGTTACTACCGACGTATTTTGTTTAAACAGTTGTTCGTATAAATTTGCAATATCAGCACTTGAAGTATTATCAACAAAAATACTATTGGGTAAATTCTGTACTTGAATTTCTTTCAAAAACGCATCCATGTTTGCTGCAACACCTTCTGTATTTAACGTGCCTTTCCAATCATCAATGTTTAATCCCTCTTCACTATTAAATATCATTTTTCTACTATTGCTAATACCAACAACTTTTAATTGTAAGTGTTGGTGTTTTTGCAACCAAGCTTTTGATGATGCAATTTGTTGAATCAACTCTGACCCTATATTTCCTGTACCAACAATGTATAGATGTAGCGATTTCACAGAAGATAAAAATAAAGCATCATGTACCGCGTTTAATGCTTTCTTTAAGTCAGCTTTTTTTATAACAACAGAAATATTCAACTCCGAAGAGCCTTGTGCCATCGCCGATACATTAATTCCATTTTTTCCTAATGCACTAAATAATTTACCGCTGATGCCTTTGGCATTTTTCATATTTTTTCCAACAACGGCTATAATGCTTAAATTATTTTCATAAGTAGGTGCTTCAATTTTTTTACTATGAATTTCGTTTTCAAATTCGGCATTAATAGCATGCAAAGCAATTTCATTTTCTTCAGGCGTAACCGCAAAAGAAATGCTGTGTTCGGAACTTGCCTGTGTAATTAAAATAATATTTACACCAGCGTTTGCTAACGCATTAAATAATCGCCCACTAAAGCCTTTAAAGCCTACCATACCATTTCCTTCAATGTTAATTAGACTAATTTCTGAAATAGAAGAAATCCCTTTTACTGGTAATGAATTATTGCTAACTTCATTGTGAATAAAAGTTCCTTTCTGTTCCGCATTAAATGTGTTTTTTATAACGATAGGAATTTGTTTAGCAATGGCAGGAATCATCGTTGGAGGATAAATAACCTTTGCCCCAAAATAAGATAATTCCATTGCTTCTTCGTAACTCAATTCTGTTAATACAAAAGCATTTTTTACTTCACGTGGATCGCAAGTATAAAACCCATTGACGTCTGTCCAGATTTGTATTTCGGATACGTTTAAAGCCGCTCCAAAAATAGCAGCAGTATAATCAGAACCACCACGTCCTAAATTAGTTGTTTGATTTTTTTTATCAGAACCAATAAAACCTGTAACGATAGGGATTTTTCCATTTAATGTTTTATGCCAATTAATGATGGTTTCTTCGGTTAGCATAGTATCAACACTTGCATTGTTATATACAGAGTTTGTTTTAATTAAACTTCGAGCATCTATAAAACAAGCATTAATGTTTTCATTTATCAAATAGGCTGACACAATAGTACATGATAAGCATTCACCAAATGCTAAAATAGTTGCTTTTGTTCTTTCAGAAATTTCAGTAATGTTTTTTACACTCGTTAATAATTCTTCCAATTGATTCATCGCTAGTTTGATGGAAACCAAAACTTCATTGTGTTTAGTTACAGGTAGTAATTCTCTAATTGTATCAAAATGTTTGTCTTCTAACAATTTAAAATCCGTTTTAAAATCATTACCAGCTACAGCCGTATCAATTAGCTTTAATAAATGATTGGTAACACCACTCATGGCAGAGCAAACGATGATCGCATCTTTTTCTTTTTTAATAATTTGAAGCACTTGCTGTATAGCTTTTGCACTTCCTACTGACGTACCTCCGAATTTTAAAATTTTCATTTTTGTTGTTTTTAATTAATGGTTAAAAAAAAAGCCTTCCGAATTTCTCTCGGAAGGCTTTTGCTTTTTATATGAACTTTATATTATTTATGTTCTATTATTTAGAAAAACCATCCGACAGCCGCTAATCGTAGCGCCCGTTGTTGTTGTGAAGATGATTGTTTGCAATAAATTCATTTTTGTTTTTTTATTCGCAGTAAATGTAAAAACATTTTTTTAATATAAAAAAATGTTTCTTATTATTAACTTGAAAACGGTTCATTTTAAAACTTTTAACAGGTTTTTTCAAATGCTTTACTTGTTTTCTCAAATTACATAAAAAAACCTTTCGATTTTCGAAAGGTTTTTTTATTAAATTATTTAACAACTATTTCATCTAATTCCTTATTCAAGAAATGGTATTCCATAAATGAATAACTATCAGACTTTATAACATTAATCCATTGTTTGTATTCAAAATACCATTTCCATTGTTGGCTTCGTAAAAACCCACCTTTTTTAAGATACCCTTCAATATATGGATGCACGCATAGTGTAATGTTTTTAGCATTTTGTTCTTTTACAATAAAGCGTAATGCACTTTCTATTTGTTCAACAAATAAAATACTTGGTTGTACTTTACCTGTTCCATTACAGCTTGAACAAGTTTCTAAAACCTCCACATTTACTTCAGGGCGTAATCGTTGACGTGTGATTTGAATTAAACCGAATTTACTAGGAGGCAAAATATTGTGCCTAGCTCTATCCGATTTCATTTCTTCTTTCAATTTATCGAAAAGCAATTTTCTATTTTCAGCGTTATGTAAATCAATAAAATCAATCACAATAATGCCCCCCATATCGCGTAAACGCAATTGACGAGCTACTTCAACAGCAGCTTCTAAATTTACTTCGAGTGCATTTTCTTCTTGTGATCTATCGCTCTTAGCTCTATTGCCACTATTCACATCAAATACATGTAAAGCCTCAGTATGTTCAACTACCAAATAAGCCCCACTTTTCATAAATACCGATTTACCAAATAATGATTTGATTTGACGGTCTATTCCGAAATTATCGAAAATAGGAACCTTACCAGTATAATGTTTTAAGATATCGACCTTGTCAGGAGAAATAGTTTTGATGTATGATTTTAAATCTTCATACACTTTTTCACTATTTACATGAATGGCATTAAAAGATGCATTTAAAAAATCTCTTAAAATAGAATTAGTACGATCAACTTCCCCTAATAATCTAAAAGGAGGTTCTGCATTTTGAAGCGCCTTAAAACAACTTTCCCACTTAGAAATTAATTCTGTTAAATCACCTTCTATGTCCGAAACAGATTTCCCTTCGGCAACCGTACGAATAATTATACCAAAGTTTTTTGGTTTTATGCTTGATACTACTTGTTTTAATCTTGTTTTTTCTTCACTACTTCTAATTTTAGATGACACAGAAATTTTATCCGAAAACGGAATCAGTACCATATAACGACCAGCAATAGAAATTTCAGTGGTTATTCGCGGCCCTTTAGCTGAAATAGGTTCTTTTGCAACTTGTACCAAAACATATTGCCCTGGCTTTACAGCTTCATTAATTTTGCCATCTTTATTAATATCTGGCTCATTTTTAAAATACATTAAGTTACTCACATTCTGTTTTCCTGTGCGTACTTGATCAACGTATTTAATTAATGAATTAGCTTGACCGCCTAAATCTAAATAATGCAAAAAAGCATCTTTTTCATATCCTACATCCACAAAGGCTGCGTTAAGTCCGGTCATAACCTTCTTAACTTTACCAAGGTAGATATCACCTACCGAAAACTTTATGTTATTTTTCTCTTTATGAAGCTCAATCAAACGTTTATCGTTTAATAAGCCTATAACAACTTCAGTGGGCGTAGAATTTATTACGAGTTCTACATTCATGATGAAATAATTTGTTTGTTAGTAATAGCCTATTTAATATCTATTTAAACGACACCACTACTAAAAATAGTTTGATTTATATATATTTAGTATTGAAGCATTATAAAACACTATGTTTTAATGCAAACAATAACGTACACAAATAACACAAACGGCTAGATAATTCATCCATCCGTTTGTGTAAATACTTTAAAAATCTAATTAGCTAGGCTAATTATTTTTTCTTATGACGATTCTTTCTTAAACGTTTTTTGCGTTTATGAGTCGCCATTTTATGTCTTTTTCTTTTCTTTCCGCTTGGCATAATTGGTTGTTTTTAATGGTTAATAATTTATTTTTTTAATTGATCTATATATTTCAGTACTTCTTGTTTTGCCATAGCATCTTCTGTTATGCTGGCATATTTTTCAAGCATTTCTATTGTTTTGTTTTTATTACCTTGTTGCTCATAAGCATCTGCTAAGTGTAAATAAGCCTCTAT
>JANXRU010000212.1 GCA_025356715.1 Bacteroidota bacterium | reverse complement strand
GTTTCATCTTGTTTTTTTTGATTTAAAAATCTGCTCCCATAAACAATATCGCTTTCTCCTTTCAATATTGGATCTATCAATAGCTTATACTCATTAGGATCAAGTTCTAAATCTGCATCTTGTATAATAACGTAATCGCCTGTAGCGTATTTAATACCAGTATGAATCGCTCCGCCCTTACCTTTATTTATTTCATGATTTAAAAACCGAACATTAGTTTTTGGGGAATTTTGAATATATCTTTCTATTTCCAACCGAGAATTATCTGTTGATTTATCATCAACAATTATAATTTCTTTTTCGATGTAGTTTTGTAGCACCACAGAATCAACTTTTATCAAAACATCAAAAATGGTGTTTTTTTCATTGAAAACAGGAATTATAATAGATAATTTTTTCATTTTAAACGGAGTTCTAAACTAAGTAAAAAAATGATATGTATACTATTTAAACAGCCAATTTAATTCTGAAAAAATATTTTAATTAATCTATTTACAATTTCAGCTATTCATCACGTTTTCCTTGTCTCATCGCCGCATAATCAGGATGTTTTATTAGCATTTCTAAATGTAATAAATCTTCTTTAGAATAATTTTTCTTTAAAAAAGTAAACCAATAAGCCTCTTTTGTCATTCCATCATAACTTATAATGCCGTGCTTATATAAATTTGTTTGAAAAATATTTAAAAAACAAAAAAATAAAATTGCCATATACACTACCCATTTTACTGTTCTTATACTATTATCCTCAAAAAACCATTGAATACAATAAGCCAAAGGAATTACAAGAACTGCAATAGATTGAACTAATGCGCGCATGCCAAATGCACCGCCAAATGCCCAATCCCACCAAGAAGAAATTAAATATAAATTTATTACAATATATATACTTACACCAAAAAATAATTCCTTATTTTTTTTAAATAATTGTATAAACCCGATCAAACTCAATAACATAAGAGGGCTATAAACCAACCATCCTTTCCGATAACTAAATAGTACATTAAAAAATTCAGGCTGTAACCAAAAAAAGCGCTCATTACTTCCATAGGAAAAAAACAACCATTGTCCAGATTGAATTTTCCAATATAACAATTGTGGGAAGATGGGAATTAAGAAAATAAAAAAACCAATTAACAAGATATACTTTAACCTAATTAGAGTTAATAATTTTTTTTTTAAATGTTTAAACGAAAAAACTCCTATTAAGATAGGGAAAACACTGACGATAATCTCTGTTGGCCTTATTAAGGTTATAAAACCTAGCAACAAGCAAAATATCAAAAAATATTTTGTTTCATTTGATTGATGCCACTTTGAAACAAAATACACAAACATAGATATGAGAAAAAACAAAACACTGTGCGTTAATTCAGAATTAACAAGTGTATAACAAAATAAATTTGTTCCGAAAAATAAAACAAATAATGTAATAGCAATTACTTTATCAGAAAACCAATTTAATAATACCTTCTTGCAATAATAAAGTCCAATTAAAACATAAATGACACATCCGGTATGAATAGTCCAACTATAAATTGGCTCATAACCTGTAGAATTTTTTGAAGCGAAAAAATCAGCAAATAAAAAAAAAGGCAAATAAAATAAACTCATTCCATATGTCACCATAGGTACACTTTTACCAATAGGGGTTTGTGTTAGCCAAACATTATTTGGATTAATATTAAAAGCTAAATCATGCTGCTTAAACAATGCTGGTAAATAACTATAATATTGATTTACATCCATAGTAAATGGATGGTGCATCTCTCCCCAGTTTACAAAGAGTTTTAAAAATATCATACAAAAAACTAAAATTAGTATGATAGAAGTTTTTGATGTTAATAAGCGAGATTTTAAATTGCTAATCATAATTTATTAGATTACGAATATAAACACTATATCTTTCTTTAACATAGATAAAACCAGAATATTGTCTCAAAAAAAGCCTTACTGGACTAACAATAAAGGCTTTATAATTTAAAATTAAGATTAGATTATTCTGTTATTTTTACAGTTTTCTTTATAGTAATACTAACATCATCAAAATCCATAATTGTTTTTTTGTTTGGATTATAAGCAAAACATCTGAAAAGCAAACCTGATTTTGAAACCATATTTCCAGTAATGTTTATACTATCAATAACGTTAATCCACTCATTAGGTTTAGCGCCATATACAATTGGATCAAAATTAGACCATAAAATTATATTTTCCTTGTCTTGAAAAGACATAGCAAAACCATCTCCTTTCAAAGGCGTTTTAGCTCTAGCCCAAAAATTAACAATTACTCTTAAATCAGAATTAATTAAACTGTCGTTTAACTCATAAATAAATGGAACAGCATATTCAACTGCACTATCTGTTCTATATACAAATTTTCCACCATGCGCCTCACCTTCAAATCGAGAGGCTTTATCAATAAGCGTATCTTCTGCATTTGCAGATAACGTAGCAATCACCACAGACTTTTCTGTTATATCAGGTTGATCATCACACGAATTTAATAGGATTAAGCTAGAAAAAATAGCTCCAAAAAAAATAATCTTTGTCATTTTATAGTTTGTCATTTTATGTATTTATCATTTATCGCACAAAAATAATTTAATTTTAATAAGTACGGTCATTTATTTTAAAAAACAAAAGAAAAAATGGTGTATTTATTGCAAATAACCTATTAAAATAGAGCTTGATTTTAGTTTTATGTGAATGTTTTTGGTAATTTCACAACATTTTCGATTTTCATCAAATTTAAATGTTTCTAAAAGGTAATTTAAAATATAAACTCTTAATTGATAAAATTATAACTCCTAAAAATGGCATCCTATTACTTTTTGGAATCATCTTTAGCTTAATATCTATTGTAAACCATTATAATTATAGAACTTACGCCTTTGATTTAGGGATATATAATAATTGCTTATACCAATATGGTCATTTTCACAAAAACCATTACCCGTATTTGCATTATATGTTTACAAATTTTTTATCGGATCATTTTTCGTTATACACGGTGATTCTTTCGCCTCTTTATTATTTATTTGGAACCCCAACATTACTTATAGTTCAAATTCTCTCTGTTTTATTTGGAGCTGTTGGTGTTTACAAAATAGTAAAGACGCGTTTTAATCAACCCTATATTGCCGAACTTGCAATGATACAATATTTGGCTTTTTTCGGAATACATTCCGCACTCGCGTTTGATTATCATGATAATGTAGTGTCGGCAATGCTTATACCTTGGTTTATTTATTATTTCGACTCAGGAAAAACAAAGTTGACTATCTTATATGCAATTTTAATTGTGATAGGCAAGGAAAATATGCCAATATGGTTAGCCTTTGTTTGTTTTGGGTTATATCTATTAAACTTTAAAGATAAATCAAAAAGAAACTTTGCCTTACTACTTGCTTTTTCATCAATAGTATATGTTATCATAATCATAAAATTAGTAATGCCAGCTATGGATCCTATCATGGCAAAAAATGGATATAATGCTTTTAAGTACACTATTCTAGGAAACAATTTACATGAAATAATATCTAACTTAATTCATAATCCTTTAAAAATATTTAATGCCTTGTTTTTCAATCATCTTCAGCAAGTAAGCTATTTACAAGATATTAAAATGGAATTATATAGCTGCTTACTATTGTCGGGTGGTTGGATGTTATTATTTAAACCCCAATATTTAATTATGCTTATTCCAATAATTGCTCAAAAAGTATTTAATGATGATTTTGGAAAATGGGGTATAAGTAATCATTACTCCGTTGAATTTGCTCCAATAATTATTTTGTGTTTTTATGATGGAATCAGTCATTTTAATAGTTCTAAAATTAAACTTGCTTTAGCTAGTGTTGTTTGTTTTTTAACGATAAAAGTTACATATGATAAAATGGAAATTAGAGATTCATTTTATTATAGTAAGTATAATGGCTGTTTTTATATAAAAGAGCATTATCAATGTGAATTTAATAGAAAAGAAGTAAAACGTGTCATGAAGTTGATCCCTTCAGATGCGAACTTAAGTGCCTTAAATGTTTTTGCCGCACATTTATCCTTTAGAAAAAATATTTACCAATTTCCAGATGTACATGATGCCGAATACATCTTATTAGCAACTACAAATACTTCATACCCTATAACAGGACAAGAGCTTGAAATAAAAATTAGAGAATATAAAGCATCTCCAAATTGGGAAACAATTTCGTCATCAAAAAGAATTTATCTATTTAAAAAAAGAAAAAAATAGCTTCTATACTTTTTTTGAAAACAAAATAAAAAGCTAAAACAAAATAAATGCATTTTCGTTATACCTCAAAATAATTTAAAATGAATCAACCCCATATTATTGAATTTCCAAAACTTGGTGAGCCTGACTTAGGATATATATCCGTTGCCGAAAATCAAAAAAATATACCGTTTGATATTAAACGTGTGTTTTGGAGTTATCACACTCCTGATAATGTGGTGCGAGGAAGACACGCACATCATCAAACTGAAATGATTTTAATTGCTACTTTGGGAAGAATAGTTGTAAATACTGAAATGCCTAATGGTGATTTAAATATCTTTTCTTTAGAGTCTCCAAATCAAGGATTGTACCTGCCAAAATATTGTTGGCACACGATGCAGTATAGCCATATTGCCGTTCAATTAGTTTTAGCTTCTGAATTATATGACGAAAAAGATTATATCAGGAGTTATGATGATTTTAAGTTAATTAAAAGCTAATTATGAATTACTTTAAGCATCAACTATCTCAAGTAGATTCTGAATCTATTGGAAAAGAAACTAAAATATGGCAATATGTAGTTGTATTGAATGGTGCATCCATTGGTAATAATTGTAATATTTGCTCACATTGTTTTATAGAAGGTAAAGTAAAAATTGGTAATAATGTGACTATAAAAGCTGGAGTTTATTTATGGGATGGAATTGAAATTGAGGATAATGTTTTTATAGGGCCAAATGTTGTTTTTACAAACGATATTTATCCAAGAAGCAAACAATTTAAAGAACCAATTAAAACAATTATTGAACAAGGTGTTTCGCTTGGAGCAAACTCAACTATACTTGCAGGTATAAAATTAGGCGCATACGCCATGACAGGCATTGGAAGTGTAGTTACTAAAAATTTAAAATCGCATGGGTTATATTTTGGTAATCCAGCAAAACAACATGGTTGGGTTGATGAATTTGGCGAGAAATTAGTTTATAATGAACGAGAACAAACTTGGTTAAACAAAGAAAATGAAACGTATAAAGAAACGTCAACTGGTCTAGTTAAAATCAAATAAACTATATTTGTAACTAATAATAAGATATGCCAAAACTATCCATCATAATTCCTTGCTATTTTAATGAAGAAAATATACCAATTACTAAACAACGATTGTTGGAAAACGAATTGTTGTTTGATAAAGATGTAACCTTTGAATATGTAATGGTTGATGATGGCAGCAAAGACAATACAGTTGAAGAACTTATAAAATTTAGAGATGATAATCCTGGTAAAGTGAAGGTTGTAAAATTAGCAGGGAATGTTGGATCTTACAACGCTATATTAGCTGGTATGAATTATGCAACAGGAGATTGTTGTGCTGTTATTGCTGCTGATTTACAAGACCCGCCAGAACTGATGGTGAAAATGTATGCACACTGGAAAAACGGAATCAAACTCGTAGTTGGTAACAGAGCGGATAGAGAAGAATCGTTTGCGCAAAAAGCATTTTCAAACACTTATCATAAATTGATTCAAAAATTTGCCTTAAAAAACATTCCAGATGGAGGGTTTGATTATGTTTTTTTTGACAAGCAATTAAAAGATGATGTGGTAAAAATAAATGAAAAAAACACGAATACATTATATTTGTTAGCTTGGCTAAACTATGAAATGATATGTATTCCTTATACTAGAGCAAAAAGAGAAGTAGGTAAGTCGCGCTGGACTCTTCAAAAGAAAATAAAATTATTTATTGATTCCTTTATATCTTTTTCTTACGCTCCTTTAAAATTCATTTCAATTACTGGAATTACATTAGGGTTCATTGCATTTATATACAGTCTTGTTATTATTATTTTGAAACTTACAGGGAGCTCAGAGCCCACAGGATGGTCAAGTATGATGGTGGTTATTCTTTTTGTTTCTTCCTTTCAAATGATTGGATTAGGTATAATAGGAGAATACGTTTGGCGTAATTTGGAATCTAGTCGCCAAAGACCTGTATTTGTAGTAGATAAGGTTTATGAATAGACTAAAAAACTAATTTATTCAAGATGGACTTCTCACGTTTTATTACAAACAACAAATATAAATTAGCCTTTAGTTTATTTGTTGGGTATTTATGTTTAGCTATTTATAAAATAGGAGTTAATGGATTATGGTACGACGAATGCTTTAGCCTATATCTTGGCAATACAACTATTGATGAAATAATTCATTATAGCTTATGTGAAGATACCAACCCGCCCTTGTATTTAATTATTATTCACTACTGGAGTCAATGGTTTGGAGAAACAGAAACGGCATTAAGATCTGTTTCCGCTATTGCTAGTAGTTTAGCGCTTGCTGTTTTCTTCTTATTTTCCTTACGATTTTTTAATTGGCAAACCGCCATTTTCACCGTACTTCTTTATATTACTTCAAATGAACTATACTATTATAGTCAGGAAGGAAGGACTTATGGCTTAGTTCTATTATTCACCGTTTCATCTAATTATGCCTTTATGAGTTTGGTTGAAAAACCAAGTTGGTACAAAGCCATATTTTTAGGCTTATTTAATATTACGGTGTTTTACCTACACACTTTAGGCTGTATTAATATGATTGGACAAGGTTTACTAGCACTAATTTTGGGATTTAAATTTGATTTATTAAAAGTAAAAAATAAATCTTTTCTTGGTTATCCGTATAAATTTATTTTGTGGTTTATGTCATCCTATGTCGTTTTTGTTGCACTCTTTTGGCCATGGCATGAACGTTTCTTTGGAATTATTACTAATGGCACTAAGGGTTTTTGGTTACAAAAACCAACCTTTTTAGAATACAAACAAGTTCTTTACGATTTTTATAACGCCAATTATTTATTCTATATTTTTCTAGCCATTTTCATTCTAATAATTTTAAGTCTATTATTTATTAAAAAATCAAGGGGTATTAATTTTAATTTCAAATATTTATTAATTCCATTTATTTTAGGCCCAATTCTTTTTCATTTCGATTTTTTTGCAGCAGTAATTACACCCGTATTTTTAAAACGATACATCTTGTTTACCTTCCTAGGCTTTATTTTACTTTTTGCCTACGCATTATCCTCTATAAAAATAGACTTCCGAATAAAACTGATAGTTATAATTATTCTTTGCACTTTATCGATTTTTAATATGAAAGTGCCACGGCCGATTTTTTGGGATTATAAAAACGGCGTTGAATTTTTAAAAACTAAAATAAACCAAAAAACATTAATAACAACTGATAACGGTATGTTAATAGCATATTATTTGGATAGACCTGTTTCTTTCAAATTATTTAATGCTTCATTAGCAGCTAAATTAGCCGAGAGTGGGATTTTTATTCCCACTGATACTAAATGGCCAGACACTAAAGACTTATCAAGTTATCACGAAATCTATTTTACTAGATCATTTGATAATTACTTTGATCCCTCAAGAATTGTTGAAAATCGATTAAAAGAAAAATTTATATGGAAAGAAGATTATTATTTTGAAGGACTTTTTATTTCTAGATATATTAATCCAAATCCAGATTCACTTACTTCAATTCAAATTAAAAATAGAATTTTAAGTAATACAGAATGGATGCAACAAATTAAAGAAAAGGCATCAAATGGCGGCATTTCTATTGATTCTATGCTAAAATTAGATATTCTTTGGGAGTACAGAAATCAAATTTCCAAGTAATCTATTTTCTATTAAGTAAGTGACTTTTAAAGATTAACAGTACTACTTCTAAAAGTACTATCTACTTTTTCAATAAAGCCCCAACCAAAATCATTCAATGTGGCTTCAGTTGCCATAATAATAAATACATCATGGTTGTTCAATTGTTCAGTAATATTTAATTCACTAGCTACTATTTCTTTTTTGCCATTTTGAGGAAAAACTAAATTATTATAATACCAAAAGTGATCGTCCTTAAAGGAATGAGAAATACCAACATTAAACATTCCCCAATAAAAACTATCCGATACTACAAGCACTTTGGGCCTATTTTTATGAATAGTGTCGCTATAATCCAATTTCGGATACGCCAAATCAAAACTCAAAAGCCTTTTCATTAAATTCATTCCAGATGCTATATCATAATCTTCTTCATGAGGTTGATCCATGGTTACACCATCTATTTTTATATGTGGCATACTAATATTTGAAAGATTTTCAATTTTTTTAATAATAGAATCTGCCACTAAAATAGTGGCATAGCTACTCCAATGAATTCCAAATTGTGGATATAATGGGTACTTTGAAGTTTTCTTATTATCCATAAACCATCTATTAAAATCAATAATATTCAATTTAGATTCCAATGCTAATTTGGAAAACATTTTATAATTTGTGTTTATGTTTTTTACTTTATATCGATCAGGAATATACTCAGGATAAAAAGAGGCCTTACCTGCCGCAAAAACAATCAACAGTTTTTTTCCTAATTTATCTAAATTATCAGAAATATATTTTAATCGATGAACGGTATGCGCGATGCTATCATCCCCTAAATAATCTTCTCCATAATAAGCATTGATATAACTTTCTTCGTACAAATAATTCTTTTTCCCAACAATAACGCCATTGGCCTTTGCTTTTTTAAAAACCAAAAAATTAAAATGATTGTAAAGCCTTACAATAGTATTTCTAAATCCAAAATTTTCATTGACGTATGCTTCATCATTTTCTTGATACTCTCCATGCATCCAATTATCTAACGAAAAATTAGGGCATAAAGCAGACTGAAAAGAACCATGAAGAGGCTCTTCTGTAATTATTAAAAAAATGCTTTGAAATAATGGTATAAACATGATAACAAATACGGTAATTAATATGCCTTTTTTTAATCTCATGTATTCGTTCTGTTTTTAAAATCTAAAATAAATAAATGGATTAAATTCAGCCGTTGTTATTGACGCTATTGAAACTAATAGCAAAACCACACAACTGCTTGAAACTATCAGGTGCAGTCGGTTTGAATAACAACTAAAAATAATTTTATCTTGTATGTTTTTTCCAAATTTCGATAAAGAAAAAAAAGAAAAAAAAGTTGCAATAAATAAGTAAAATGAAAATTCTAGATCAAAATAAAATCGCTCTGTGCCTTGAAATACGAACATCGCCTTCAGAAACATCATGGCATCTGAAAGGTTTTCTTTTCTGAAAAACACCCATCCCATATTTATAATAAAAAAAGTAAACATAATAGACGGAATTTTACCAATCTTAAGTAAAAATTTTGATAAAAAAAGTTTTTCTAATATTAAAAATAATCCATGATACGCTCCCCAAAAAATAAAGCTCCAACTTGCGCCATGCCAAAAGCCAGAAGCTAAAAAAACAATCCATAAATTAAAATACATTTTAAACTTCGACACTTTGTTTCCTCCAAGTGGAATGTATAAATAATTTCGCATCCAATTACCCAGAGTTATATGCCATCTTCTCCAAAATTCAGTAACACTTTGTGAGGTATATGGATTATTGAAGTTTTCTGGGAATTTGAATCCTAACATTTTACCTAGGCCTATTGCCATATCACTATAGCCACTAAAATCAAAATAAATTTGAAACGTATATGCTATACTTCCTACCCAAGCTAAACTAGTAGAAAGCTCTGTAATTTCCTTATTAAAAATAGCATCAGCAACTAGCCCAATTTGGTTTGCTATTAATACTTTTTTAGCTAAGCCAAATATAAAACGATAAAAACCTGTTAATTTATCATCCATTAAATCTTTACGTTCTTCAATTTGATCTGCTAATTCATGATATCTTATTATTGGTCCGGCAATTAATTTTGGAAATAAAATAATATATAACTGATAATCCCAAAATTTAGTTAGAGGTTTGTGAATTTTCCTATAAACATCAACTACATATGTTATGGTTTCGAAGGTATAAAATGAAATACCAATTGGTAATATTAATTTGATCCAATGGATTTGGTTATTACTAAAAAAAGATAACACAGAATTAATATTATCAATGAAGAAATTTGAATACTTAAAATAAAACAATAAGCCCAGATTAACTACAATTGAAAAAACCAATATTAGTTTTCGGTCTCTTTGATTATTACTATTATCCATCCAACGCATTAAATGGAAATCGATAAAGGTTGTCAATAAAATAACAAAAATAAATTTAGGCGCTCCCCAACTATAGAAAATAATACTACCAACTAATAAAACTATATTCTTATATTTTTTTCCAACTAAAAAATAAGTCAAAAGAAAAAAAGGCAAAAAATATAAAAGAAAAATTATGCTACTAAACACCATATTTTTACTGACATTTTAAAATTATAGTATTCGAAAAAAATCCATTAAATAACCATTTCTGGAATTTCTCCATCAATGATCAATTTTCCGTGGGTGGCGTTTTTAATTTGTTCTACACTCACTCCTGGTGCACGTTCTAATAAGCGAAATCCGCCTTCAGGTAAAATATCTAAAACAGCTAATTCAGTTACAATTTTTTTAACGCATTTTATTCCCGTTAAGGGTAAGTCACATTTTGGTAATAATTTAGATTCTCCCGCTTTATTTACATGCTGCATAGCTACAATAATATTTTTTGCACTTGCCACCAAATCCATAGCGCCGCCCATGCCTTTCACCATTTTGCCTGGAATTTTCCAATTTGCAATATCGCCATTTTCGCTCACTTCCATTGCTCCCAAAATAGTGAGGTTTACTTTTTGTGAACGTATCATCCCAAAACTCATAGCACTATCAAAAATAGAAGAGCCATCTAATAAAGTAACCGTTTGCTTTCCAGCATTAATCAAATCTGCATCTTCTTCTCCTTCGAAAGGAAAAGGCCCCATACCTAATATGCCATTCTCCGATTGTAAAACAACATTAATTCCATCTGGAATAAAATTAGCAACTAAGGTTGGAATTCCAATTCCTAAGTTTACATACATTCCATCTTTTACTTCTCTTGCTATGCGTTTTGCTATTCCGTTTTTATCTAACATGTTACTAATTTTATATTATATAAGATCTTGTAGTTAATAATTTATCTAAAACATGACTTTATTCTATTAGCTGTTTTACAACACTAAAAATAACAGAAAAAAATGAATTTTCAGTAAACTATTTAACTAAAAATTATCATATACCATTAGCATTTAAAGTATCTTATTTATCAAATCCCATGGGTTTGACTCCATATTTATTCAGATTATTTATCATGGCAGACGGAGAAGAGTGCTGATAAAAGTTAAACCAAGTCCACTGTGTAAATTTACTTTTAAAACAACCACCAAAGTTAATAATAGTATTGCCTATAAAACAAAGGCAAATTAAGCTTACAAATATATTTTTAACCATTTTATTACTCTTAAAAGCAACAACAGAAAACCGAACGATAAACATAATTAATATAATAAAAATTGGTTGGTAAATTCTTGCTATCCATTTACCTTGCATTGAAAAATATGCAATATATGGTGGCGCCAAATTGTTAAATAAAAACACAAGTAAGGCGCTTAGTAAAACAAAAACCTCAACTCTGTTCATTTGAAACTTTTTCACAAAAGCCCATGGAAGTATAATCAAAAACAAACTCGGCAAAAACAAAAAATTGGAACCAGTGAAATTATTTATCAAAACATTTGGAACCTTCTTAATAGAGCTCCACCATAACGACAAATCCCCGGGATGTAAATAAGAATTAATAATAGTTGCATAAACTCCTGAGTTATTGTCTACCAAGTGATCAACACCTTGATATTTTATCCAAAAAATAATTAATAATTGAGGTAAAATCATAATTGGGAAAGAACAGAAAAATGCAATCCATTGTCGTTTAACAAAATAAATTAGCAAAATAGCAGGATAGAAAAACACAAATAGATCGTATGCTGTAAATAAAATTGCAACAATTGAAAGATAGACTAACTGCTTTTTAAGAAGGATAGTTTCATTCATTTTCCACAATAAAATATAAATAATACAACTACAAGGCACAATCATCGTATGTGCAAATGGAGAACCTATCCAGTACATAATACCCGGATAAGAAACAAACAACGCCATTCCAACGTAAGCCTGCTGAACCCCAAATGTCTTAACTATAAATTTGATAAAAATAAAATAGGAGAAAATTGTAACCACAAATGCAGTAATAATTCCACCATAATAAAACCCAAATAATTTAAAGAAAGGAAATGCTATAATAAAAAATAATTCTCGACGTAATATCCATCCATTCACCCAAGTTTCGTTGTTACTCCCAATTATAAAATTATAATTGCACTCGTGATGCAAATAATCATAATTTACTATATGACCATCCCTAATCATCGGATCATCAATGGTAACGGCGTAAGCAGATAAAGTGCCAGTATTCAAATACATCTCAGAAATTAAAAATAAAACACTAAGAATAAACAGAAATTGAAAATATTTATTTCCTGTAAAAAATAATTGTTTGTAATTACACTTAATAAGTTTTTTCAAAGCCTTGATTATT
>JANXRU010000204.1 GCA_025356715.1 Bacteroidota bacterium | reverse complement strand
AACCGGCTAACCATTTGATGATAGCTAAACTCGCATTACTTACAATACTAAAGTAAGTTGCTTTAACTGCTGTTTCTTCGTTAGTCATGTTTATTATTTAAGATGAAATTTAACTAATTTAGTTCTTCGATAAAAAACAGTTCAGATACAACGACATTTTTTATTTTCTTTTGCTTGACCAAAAGAAACAAAAGTCAAGAACGAACGCCATATTTTGTTTTTATGCCCTCTAAAAGCCTTCGCGCTAATTGCAATAAAAACAAAATTTCGCTCCGTTCGTTCACACCTACCGCACTATTACCAATGTATGCGGTAATTCATATAACTCAATCCACAAAGTAAAAATTTAAATCACCTCTTAGATTGCATCAAAATCAATCACAACCTTTTCAGTCAATGGATGCGATTGGCAGGTTAAAATATAACCATCTTCTACTTCCGCTTCTGTTAATGCAAAATTAGCATCCATTTTCACTTTACCTTCTATTACTTTGGCTCGGCAAGTACAGCAAACAGCTCCCTTACAGCTAAAAGGCGCATCAACACCAGCTTCTATGGCCGCATCTAAAATTGTTAAACCTTCTGTGTTTAACTTCATATGCGTTTCGAAGCCATATTGTATCACTGTAATCTCACTATTAACAGCCGCTCCAGTCGCTTGACCTTCTGCCTTTGCTACTGCATCAGCTACTGCACTAAAATATTCTATATGTATTTTTTCTTTCGCAATGTTTAATCCTTCCAATGCTTGTTTGATGTTTTCCATCATTGGAGCTGGCCCACAAATAAAATATTCATCCGCATTTTTAGCACCATAATGTTCAACAATTGCTTTTACGCGATCTATCGTTAACAATCCTTTTTGCAAGTCACTTACCGAGGTTTTTGGAGCATCGTATACATTTACTAAAGTTAATCTATCTGCATTTTCGGAAACAATTTTTTCTAACTCCGCTTTAAAAATAGTTGAATCTTCGTCTCTATTAGCATAGATTAACGTTAACTTACTTTGTTTTTCAACATACAACACGCTTTTAATAATGCTCATCATTGGTGTTACACCACTACCACCAGCAAATAACACATAATGTTTTTTATTATTCCCAGATAACACCGAATGAAAGTTCCCCATAGGCGTCATCACTTCCATCACATCGCCTACTTTCAAAGTACGATTCATATATGTAGAAGCTCTACCGTCAACAACTTCTTTAACAGCTACACGCCACTCTTTATCTCCGTATGGGCTACTACATAAACTATATGAACGACGAATTTCTTCGCCATTTACTTTTAATTTAAGAGTAATATATTGTCCTTGTTTAAATTGAAATTCGTGCTGTATTTGAGGAGGGACATCAAATGCAATAGAAACTGCATCAGTCGTTTCTCTTTTTATATCTTTTACTTTTAGGGAATGAAAGCGTGCCATAGTGGTTTTTTTTAGTTGCGTAAAAATAGAGGTTTTTATGGCATTATACCAAATATATTTAACTTAAATTCGAGTTTAACATAGGAGTAATCATAGGTAATGAGAACCGAATCTATTTCTCTCTATGCCTTGGTAGTTTATATAAAGCGCGATATAGCGTTCATAGTAATAGGACGTTATTTAATCCAATTGGTTTTCGGATTTTTACTGGCTTTTATAACCGCTCTAATAACGACGAAATTCTTTTTTTCGTTTACTTGAAAGTGAATCATATATGGGAATTTAGGAATTAGTAGGCATCTGACATCCGCATATCTATTTTGAAAAAAAGGATTAGATGCAATAGAATTAATTGTTCGATTTAGGTTGCTTAGAAATTTATCAGCGATAAGTGTATCAATAGTATCGTAATAACTTAAAGCTTTTTGAATATCATTAAAAGCTCGTTTGTTAATTTTGATAAGATATGTCATTATTTTCTTTTGAGCTGTTTTTTTGCAACAGACCAATCCAATAAATCTTCGTCTTTATCAGTTTTAATACGGTTTAATACAAGTGCCTTATCTTCATCCGAAATATCATAAGGGGTTTCCTTTTTTAATTCAAATTTTACTTTCAATGCTTTTACAACTGCTTTCAAAGCATTCAATTGGTCAATTGTAGTTGGGTGAGCTATAAATATATTTTCAGTTTGCATAATAAAACCATTAATTGATTGTACCCAGTTAAATCACAAATAAGATTTTTAGTTTTTACAAAATCTTTGTTATACAAATTTAAACAAAATAATGTGTAGTTACAATGCACTTAATAAAATCGATAAATAAATCTCTTTCAATAACTACTTTTTTTAAACCAACTCTAATAGTTTTTTATAAACGCCGTCTACCTTTGTGGATAATGCTTCGGCTGTGCCTTGCTCAATAATTTCACCTTTGTTCATCACTATTATTTTATGAGCATGATGTATGGTTGAAAGGCGATGCGCGATGATAATAGACGTTCTGTTTTTTGCTAATTCGAATGATGCTTTTTGAATTAATTTTTCTGTTTCTAAATCAATCGAAGAAGTCGCTTCGTCTAATACAAAAATAGGTGGGTTATATACATACGCTCTTACAAAAGCGACTAATTGCCTTTGCCCGGCTGATAGCATAGTTCCGCGTTCTTTTACATTATAGTGATAACCGCCTGGAAGCTGAGAAATGAATTCGTGAATGCCGATTTTTTTAGCAGCTTCTACAACAATCTCTTCCGTAATATTAGGATTGTGCAATGTTATGTTATTTAAAATAGTATCACTAAATAAAAATACATCTTGCAAAACGACTCCAACAGCTTCGCGCAATTCATTTAATTGATACTTAGAAACAGAGATGCCGTCAATTAAAATTTCTCCTTTATTGATTTCATAAAAACGACTTAATAAATTAATAATGCTTGATTTCCCTGCCCCTGTAGCGCCAATAATAGCTATGGTTTCGCCATGGTTAATTGAAAATGAACAATCTTTGATGACGTAATTTTCTTCTTTGTATGCAAACCATACCTGTTTAAATTCAATATTTCCTTTAATATTTTTAGCAGATACAACTCCTGTTTCTGAGATAATTTCTTGCGTATCAATTACCTTAAATACGCGTTCCGAAGCCACTATACCCATTTGCAGTGTGTTCAATCGATCTGCCAATAAACGAATAGGCCGAAACACCATATTGATGAGCATAATAAAAAATGTGATTTCTCCCAGTTGTATGTTATACGTATTAGCTTTAAGTCCAGCAAACCACATAAATAAAGCAATTGATACGGCCGATAAAATTTCAACAACCGGAAAAAATACCGAGTAATACCATATCGAACGGATATTAGCAATTTTGTGTTTTTCGTTAATTTCTTTAAACTTTTCATACTCCATTTTCTCTCTATTAAATAGCTGAACAATGCGCATGCCTGATATATGCTCATTAGTAAAGGCATTGAGCGATGCAACAGCATTACGAACTTCGGTAAATGTTTTTTTTACTCCGTTTTTAAATAAATTAGTGGCAATTAATAATAAGGGAATGGTGCTTAAGGTTACTAAAGCCAATACCCAATTCGTATAAAGCATCACGGAAATAAAAATAACAATCGTTAAAATATCTCCACTAATAACGATAAAGCCTTGAGAAAAAACATCGCTTAAACTTTCAATATCTGAAACCGCTCTCGTAACAAGTGTTCCAACAGGCGTGTTATCAAAATAAGTGTTCTTTAATTTCAAGATATGTTTATACACTTGCTTCCGTAAATCCTGAACAATAGATTGTCCCAATACATTAGTGACATAAATATTCGTAAATTGAAGTAAGGCTTCTGTAAACAAAACTCCTAATAATAAAAGTCCCATGTGATTGATAAACTCAATTTTTCCATCTGTTGGCAAATAACCTTTGGATGAAGAATCTTCATTACCAATACAATTGAGCGCTTCTTTAATTAGTAACGGACGAACAATAGATAAAGCAGCTAAGGTAATGGTGATTAATAAAGCCAAACCAAATAATTTTTTATACGGCTTACTATACGATAAAATACGTTTAATCAAAACGAAATTAATCCCTGATTTTTTCTCCTTATCCATTGATGAATATCGTGTTAGGGTATTGAATGCGGCTTAAATACAAGCCATGAGCGGGAACCGACATTCCGGTATCGCTCCTATTTTTATTAGCTATCACTACTTTAAATTCTTCTAAGGTCATTTTTCCTTTACCTATTTGTAATAAGGTTCCTACAATAGAGCGCACCATATTATGCAAAAACCGATTGGCGGTTATTTTAAAAACAAATTCAGTATCATTTAGTTTAACCCACTCTGCTTGAATTACCGCGCAATTATTGGTTTTAGTTTGTGTGTTTACTTTGCTAAAGCTTGTAAAATCAGTCACTTTAAGCAAATAAGCCGCAGCCTCATTCATCGCATCTATGTTCAGCTCGCCAAAAACATAATACGAGCTGTGCGTTAAAAAGGGG
>JANXRU010000132.1 GCA_025356715.1 Bacteroidota bacterium | reverse complement strand
ATTATCGGAATTATTTTAGCAGGTGGACTTGTTTTCTACCTGACAAGTTGTGGAAACAAAACGACTTCAAACGACAAGCAATCAACCGCAGACCAAGACACAACTAAAACAAAAGTTCATCAAACTAAAGACAATGCTTTTGAAGGACTCAGAAATGTGGCGTTTACAGCGACACCAGAACAACTCGGACTTTCTTTACCAACAGACAAGACAATTGTTTATGGAGTTATTATGGATTGGGAAATGGGTGGAGCGACTGCATCAACGGTTGCATATCAAACAGGGGACGCAAGTTTGTATTTGAGTTCGGGCGGTGGCGTAATTGGTGGCGGACAACATCAAAACGTAAATAGTGCAGCGAAACAATTTGTGAGTTTAGCACAAACTTTTCTTGACAAGACAACAAAAACAGAATCGACACCTTTGCCATCAACAGACGAGGTGAAATTTTACCTTTTGACAAACAAAGGTGTTTACGTGGGGCAAGAACAAATGAAAAACTTTGAAAATAATTCCTCTACTTGGCTAAAGTTATTTGAAGAGGGAAATATTGTATTAACAGAACTACGCAAGACGAGTGAGAAATAATTTAGTCATAGCGGACAGAAGAACGGCAGCTTGTAACAGCACCTCCTATGTAAAGCAGCAAAAGTTTTCAACAAAGTTCGGAAGCAACGCTACACCTCTTGAAAATAGAGAGAAATTCGGGCAAGCGGAGGCTTGAGCGTTTCTGTCTGTTTGAAAGAGGAAATTCTTGAATACAGAATTTACCAACCAATTTTATTTCAATTTTTTCTTTTTGCCCTCACTCCTATTTGTAGTCCAATAGAATTCCTATCAGCTACCAGCATATGTCATTCAATAAGAAAATAAACGCTGTCTGCTACGCAATGTAGTCATTTCTGCTACCGGTGCTGTTTTACAGTCGTTCTTAATATTTGTGCTAAAAAGTAAAATTGATAATTCAATATTTTTTATTCATTCTATTTCACAACTCCTATTTGATATGGTGTTTCTGTTTTTATGACCGCATGTATTCTGCTTAATAATTTCCTTGCCACTTTAACTATTATTTTATTTGGTTTCTTTCCGTAGTGGCTACGATAGTATTCTTGCAACACTGGATCAAATCTTACTGCTTGCCAACTAGCTTCAATTATATAACTCCTTAATAGTCCTTTTGCTCTGGGTGTAATTCCTGATACTATTGTTGTATCTCCACTCGAATACATGCCGGGTACAAATCCTACACTACTTGCCAAATCATCAAAGCGATTGTATTTCCGCAAATCTCCCAATTCTGCTAATATTGAAACAGCTACTATGCCTCCAATACCAGGTACGCTCATTAATAAATAGTAATCCTTTTTATAATGTTTGCGTGCATAGGCTCGCAATTGATTAGATATAGAAAGTAGTTCATAATGCATAAAATTAAAACGCTTTAATAAAAAATTGATTTTTTCCGTTCCTGTTTCATAAGGCATTTTTTGTAATTGAATCCATTCTATAAAATTCTTACTCCAATTTGGATTATCAAATTCTTCTGGTATTACTAATCCATAATACATCAAATGACTTTTAATTTGGAGTTTAACGTGACGTAATCCTTCAACAAGATTATTACGCTCCCTAAATAAACTTCTAAAACTTTCTCTTTGTTCTTCAGGTATTGTTATTGAATGAAGCGCATCATTTTTTAATTGTTTACAGATATTTCTGCAATCTATCTTATCCGTCTTTACTACATTTTGTTTTTGTGGTTTTGGAATGTCTGCTGCATTTAAAACCAAAACATTCCAGTTTTGTTTTTGAAACAAGCGTGCAGCCGAGTAACCACTAAATCCAGCTTCATAGGCACAGGTTACTTCATGCGATGGATAATGTTTTTGTACCCATTCAATTAAGGTGTTAGGGTTTGCAGGTTGTGTTATCGTCTTTCCATCAAATAAATCTGTTTGATAATGAAAAGTCCAACTTTTTTTGTGTACATCGATACCAATGTATAACTTTGGTATCAAAGCAGTAGTATTGTCTCTAAGCATGATTTTAAGTTTAATTGTTTAATCTAAAATTAGGCAGACTTTTCTTAGGAATTGTACTGCAGCTATTAAATGATGCAAGCTACTGCTTTTACATATATGCTA